>CAKQVV010000005.1 GCA_934277845.1 uncultured Clostridia bacterium | reverse complement strand
GTACTGTTTCGTGTATTTATCGCCGAAATACCAGCCGACGCCCACGCCGGATCCGATAACCAGCACAAAAACAAGGCAGAATATCGCCAGACACCCGCAACACCCCGGACCTTTTCTCTTCTTTTTCGGTTTTTCTCGTTTCGTTTCGTCTTTCATATTAACCTCTTACGGGTTTGCCGCATAGACGCGACAACTGCCCGGCCGATCGGATAAGCGACTTTTTTACCCGTCTTATTTATTATATTTTACTTTGCTATTCTTCGTCAGTCAATGTTAATCGACGCTTCCCCGGCAAATTTAATTAAACTTTAATATAGGACGCTCTCCGCAATCCGCCGCCTGCGTCCCTGCTCGCTTACTGTATCAGTGGAATTTAAATGCGGACGGGAATCTAAAATAAACCGCAACCGTTACGTTTATAACGTCATTCAGAGGCGCAACGGCATTGTTTTAATCAACAAAACAATGCCGTTGCGACGTGGAATCTCCCGCTTCGGGAACGGGTTTGACCTTTTATACTGTTATTCGGTTTTATTTCACTTCCTGCGCGCCGTTCTCGATGCTGGTCGTATAGAACAGCGCACGGACTCCCATGTCGCCGTAGTACTTCTCGTCGACGTATTTTACGAACTCGTCGACCTTGTTTTTCTCGACGAGCGCGACGGTGCAGCCGCCGAAGCCCGCGCCGGTCATACGCGCGCCGATGCAACCGGGGAACTCGCGTTCGCGCTGCGACAGCGCGTCGAGATACTCTCCGGTAACTTCATAGAGGTCGCGGAGCGAATAATGCGACTGGTTAAGATACTCGCCGAAGGTCCTGATGTCGCCTTTTTCGAGCGCGTCGGCGGACTTTAATACGCGTGCGCACTCTTCGACGACGTGTTTCGCGCGGTCGTAAACCTTGCCGGAAAGCACGGTTTTCCCCGCTTTTTCGAACTGTTCGGGAGTAATGTCCGCAAGACAGGTAATTCCGGGGAGTACGGTTTTGAGCGCGGCAAGCGCCTCTTCGGTTTCGGCGCGGCGTTCGTTGTACTTGCCCTCCTGCAACGAGCGCGGCTTGTTACAGTTGGCGATGACGAGCGCGTAATCGCCGAGTTCGAGCGGAATATAATCGTATTCGAGCGTCTTGCAGTTGAGAAGGATCGCATGGTCTTTCTTGCCGAGCGAGGACGCAAACTGGTCCATAATGCCGCAGTTGACGCCGTTGTAGGTGTTCTCGCTGCGCTGACCGAGCACCGCGAGCCGAACGAGGTCGACGCCCTTTCCGCCCGCTTCCGCCGAGAACGTGGCGAGAGTCATAGCGGTAGCGACTTCGATGGACGCGGACGAACTGAGTCCCGAACCGAACGGTACGTCGGTGTCGTACAAAAGATCACAGCCGACGATTTCATAGCCGTCGTTTTGCATGACGTAGGCGACGCCCGCCTGATAATCGCCCCATTTGAGGTCGCGGTAAGCGTTAAGGTTATTAAGGTCGAGAGTAACGCGGTCGGCGATGGTGGTAGCCGCAAGACGGATTTCGTTCCTGCCGGTCTTGCGCGCGACGACTGCGGTGCGGAGGTTGAGTGCCGCGGGGAAAACTTTGCCGCCGCAATAATCGATATGTTCGCCGATGAGGTTTACTCTGCCCGCCGCCGAAAACACGCGAAGGTCGGCTTCCGATCCGCCGTAGATCTCGACAAAACGCTTTTTGAGTTCATTGATTGTCATGGTTCTTATCTCCTATTCTGAATTTGTTCAGTAAAAAAGTAAAAAGTGCGAGTATGAAGTAGTTGGACAATATCACCGTCGTGAGGAACGTGATGTTGTTGAAACCGATTTTGAATACCGAGATAATATCGCCGAACGGTGTGATCGCGCCGATACCCGCGAACATGTCGAGAAACACCGTGAGCATGATCGTACACAGCGCAACGGTGAAGATCACCAGGACCGCGCGGTAGGCGTTGAACGGACGGCAGATAGACACAAGCGCCATGATGCCGGTATACACGACGGCGGAAACGAGCATCGTCGTATAAACCTGCTCGGTAAGTCCCAGCGCCGCGCCGCCGATACGGTTATAGAAGTAAACCGACATGACCGCCGCAACCAGCGTGAATCCGCCCGGAACGCATCTGCGCAGTACGTTGCTTAAAAAACCGCCCTTGATAATATTCTTGTTCGGTTGCAGCGCAAGCGCGAACGACGGTATCGCTATTACGAACATTTCCAGACATGTCAGGTTCGACGTGTCGAAAAAGTACAGTTTTTCCGAAGTTTTCGTCACCGCCATGACGACCGCGATTATCGACAGCATGACCGACATCAGCGTTTTCATCAGGAACAGCGTGCTTGACTGCTGGATATTGTTGACTACCCTGCGCCCTTCCATGACGACCTCGGGCATGGACGAGAAATCCGAGTCGAGAAGAACCAAATGGCTGACGTTCCTCGCCGCTTCCGAGCCGGACGCAATCGCGACCGAACAATCGGCTTCGCGCATTGCGAGAATGTCGTTCACGCCGTCGCCCGTCATCGCGACGGTATTGCCCTTGGATTTAAGCGCCTTGATGAGCGTACACTTCTGCTCGGGCGTAACCCTGCCGAACACGGTGTACTTGTTCGCCGCCTCTATGACTTCGCGGGTGCTCATGCCCTCTAAACTGACGTACATGGACGCGTTTTCCACGCCCACTCTCGCCGCGACTTCGGAAACGGTAAGCGGATTGTCGCCGCTGATGATCTTGACCGCGACGTTGTTTTCCTTGAACCAGCGAATAACCTCGGGCGCGTCCTCGCGGATATGGTCCTCGATAACAATCAGGCACACGGGACGGCGTGCGCCGGGCAGTCTGTCGCCCGAAATTTCGAGCGGCGAATGTGCCAGCATCAGCACGCGGAAACCGTTGCGCGCGTTTTCGTTGATTATGCGCTCTAACCTTACGCCCGCGTCCTTGACGACAAACTCGGGCGCGCCGAGCACGAACGTGCCTTCGCCCTCGAAAGTCACTGCGGACAGTTTCTTTTGCGACGAGAACGGCACCACGGTTTTAGGCGAAAGAGTCTGCGAATAGCCGAATTTTTCGGCAAGCGCGAGCGCGGTCTGGTTGTTGTCGCCCGTCGCCGTGAGTATCGAGCCGATAATCTCGGACAACGGCACCGTAAAATTATTGCCCTTGCACTCGATCACGTCGTGAACCTGCATCGAGCCGTCGGTGATCGTACCTGTTTTGTCAAGACACAGCACATTCACCCTCGCCAGCATCTCTATGCAGTAAAGATCCTGCACGAGCGTGCGTTTTTTCGCAAGTCTTATGACCGAAGTCGCGAGCGCAACGGAAGTGAGCAGGAACATTCCCGACGGGATCATTCCGATCACCGCGCCGCCCACGAGTTGCACGTTTGCGCGCCAGTCGTCCCAGGACATTTCGTTGCCGCGCGCGCCCAGCCACAGCAATAATGCGGCTACCGGCACGATGATCACGGACACTATTTTGATGATGAACGAAACGGATTCGCGGAGTTCGGATTTCGGTTTTTTGTATTTCTTTGCGTAACTCGTCAGTTTTTCGACATAGTTCGCCGCGCCCACTTTGTCGACGCGCGCCCAGCAACCGCCGCCGGAAACGAACGAACCGGAATACAGCACGTCGCCCTGCTTTTTCTTGACGGGAACGCTCTCGCCGGTCAACAGCGATTCGTTGAGTTCGGCCTCGCCTTTTACAACGATCGCATCCGAGCAAACCTGCTTGCCGAGTTCGACGTACATAATGTCGTCGAGCACGATCTCGGACACGGGTATCGTCATTTTTTCGCCGTCGCGCACGACCGTAGCCGTGGGAGTCGTGACCAGTTTCAGTTTGTCGACGGTGCGCTTGGAGCGGATCTCCTGGAATATGCCGATGGCGATGTTAAGCAGCACTATCAGCATAAAGAACAGTTTTTCTATGCCCGACTGGAACACGATGAGCGCGATCGCCACCGCGAAAGTCAGCATGTTGAAGAACGTAAAGATGTTCGACAGGAAAATGTTGAGATACGTCTTGCCGCTCTTGACGTCGGTATAGTTGAAAAGTCCTTCTTCGATGCGGCGATTGACCTGATCCTGCGTCAATCCCTCTTCTATCGTGGGATAAAAACGTTCGGCTTTGGAAATAAACGCGTCGGTCGTCTTTAATATCTTGGTTTTGGTGCGATTTTTCAGCCTGTCTTTGGAAAGTATCCCGACGTCGATCGCCGAAGTCCTGACCTTGTAATCCTCGGGCGCAAGCGTTTCGTCGTCGAAAACCGACTGATCGATCGCTTTGCCCACTTCGGTTTTCAGACGGGTTACGTCCTCGTTCTCTGCCGCGGACGGCGCGACGGGACCAAGCGTTCCGACGGGTTTCGGCGCCTTTTCGTTCACCGCCGCAATCTTGCGCGGGCGCGAACCGATGGGTTTTTGTGGTTTTTCGTTGTTCATGTTTTCTCCGTTTTTTTCGGATCGAAGTTATCCGGTTAGTTTCTCTTTTTGCCGCCGCCGAATATGCTTGCGATAATTACCAGTATGCGCAGAATCTCGACGTACAGCCATATCAGCGTGACGGTAAGCCCGAACGCCGCGCGCCACTCGTACTTCTTCTCCATGTGCGAGTCGACGAGCATCGTGACGTCGGACAGATCGACGAGGATATAGAAAGCCGCCAGCAATACCATTATGCCGGTCGCAATCATCGCTATCCAGGTGTTACCATAGAACAGGTATGCCGTGCCGGGCACGAAATAGCCGAGAATCGCGATCACCAGTTCGCACACGAAAACGCAGATGAGCGCGCTGTACATAAACGAACGGAACTTGCCGGTCACGCGGATAACGCCGGTTGCGTACAGCGCCATCATTATGCCGAACGTGACGAAAGTCGACACCAGCGCGGAAAACGCAATACCGGGGTACGCCATGTCGACAAGTTTCGATACGACGCCCACGGCGACGCCTTCAAACACCGCATAAAGCGAGCCGGTCACCGGGCAGGACGCAGGGACGAACGACGCGATAAGCGCACAAATAATCGCGCCGACGGGAGCGATTGCGCACGCCGCGATAAAGATCCCGGGGAAACGCAAAAGCAGTATTGCCGAACCAAACGCCGCAAGCATCGTGAGCACGATATAGTACAACGCCTTGAACGCCACGCCCTTGTATGACGCGACTTTGGTTTCGTCGACCAGATCCTCGCCGCTGCAATAGTTAGTCATATTTTTAAGTGCGGGATTAGTAGATTGCATTTTATTCAGTAGCAGCCTCCGTGAAGTTAACGTCAACAGCGATTTTTCGCCATTATTACGAATAATATTATACCCGATACACGCGAATTATGCAAGCAAAAACCGTCCGCGCAAAGCGTATATAATGTGATTTTAATATAAGAAAAACGAGAGAAAGCAAATAAGATTTTCTATAAGGATTAGTTTTCGTTCCATGTCGGGGATTCCACGCGGGGCGTGCCGCCTCGCTCTGAATGACGGGAAACACGGAAAGTACGCGTTAGTTTTATTATACTTTTTTTTCTTCGGTTTCGTTTTCGCTCCATGTCGGGGATTCCACGCAAATGCTTGTGCATTTGCTCTGAATGACGGGAAACACGGGAATTGCGCGTTTAATCTAGGTAGATATTACCATAAGGATAAAAAATAGAACGAAACCTTTCCGTTCTACCTCGTCATTCAGAGGAGTAAGGCATTGCCTCGGCTGTCAAGAGGCTATGTCTTACGACGTGGAATCCCCTGCAACAAGAACGTTTTTGACCTTTTTATAAAGTCGATTATTCGTTCCATGCGGGGGATTCCACGCAAATGCTTGTGCATTTGCTCTGAATGACGGGAAACACGGAAACTGCGCGTTAGTTTTATTAAACTTTTTTCTTCGGTCAATTTTTCGCTCCATGTGGGGGATTCCACGCAAATGCTTGTGCATTTGCTCTGAATGACGGGGAACACGGAAAGTATGCGTTATGATTTAAATAAACCTAAAACTGCACGCGACTTTTTTCTTGCCTTCCCCCTTGGGGGAAGGTGTTTTGCCGATAGCGTAGCGGCAGGCAAAACGGATGAGGGGAAAATAGAATAATGTTTGTTTTGTCGTTTTGTATACTTAACGCGCGGACTTCTCGTTCTATCCCCTCATCAGTCGCTGCGCGCCAGCTTCCCCCGAGGGGGAAGCCCGGATTTATCCATGTATCCCCACCGCTACTTACATAAATGTAACGAAAAAGCGGCAAGCATGAGCTTGCCGCTTTTCGTTGCCGCTGTTGCGGACGTAGTTTAGGTTCTTTTACCTTTGCCGCTTTGCGGGCGGGTAAGGTTTTGTGGACGAGCCGTAAAGGCTTTAGGGGCGTTTAGGCGCGATCCTCGATGGTGTACCAGATATTGCTGAACTTAGCAACGTTCAGATCGTCATTCGCGCTATCTCTGCGCATAGAGATACCGAAACGGCAATCCTCGTTTACACCGTACAGAGTACCGACATAGGACGAGCCTGCGCCGCCGAGCTGGCAGGTGTTGTTCATGTAGCGAGCCTCGACGTCATACTGGTTGTCTGCGCCGTAAACGGTTCTCCAGGAAGTTTCATTCGCGATCTTCGCGTACATTTCGATCTTGTATCCGTCGACCACGATTTTCATCGTGAGTTTGTAGCTTACCTCGTTGATGACTTTGCCGTAGGTGTAGTATCCGGTTGCCCCACCGAAAGGTAACCACGGGTCCGGGCTCTGGAAGAACATTCTGGAATTGTAGTCGTCCTTTGCCATAAGCATCAACTGATCGCCAGCTTCGACAAGTACGATACGCATAGTGTTGCCGTACTGATCCATAACGAACATGCCGGGCATTGCGTAGTGACCTGTTTTACCATCAGCCGTGGTCATGCCGGTAATCGTGTAACTGAACGTGAGTTTCTGCTTGGCAGGATTGAACGTAACGCCGGTCATCGCGTTTTCGTGCGTGCCGCTCTCGTTCTTCTTCGTTGTGAGCGACGCGTCGTCGCCTACCGTAAGACCGGTGCTGGTCACGGTGGTGTAACCCACTTTGTCGAGCGTCAGGTTCTGTTCGCCCGCGTCGGTAACTACGATTTCGGCATCGGACATGTTGCCCATCCAGTTGACCTGGGTGTAGGTGCCTGCGGGAAGTTGCGCCGCATAGGTCATCGCGTTGCCTTCGCCGACGGTAACTTTGCCCATGTAGGTTTTGCCGTTATCTCTGGTGAACGCAACGTAGGTGTTGCCCACGCCGTCCATACCGGTAGGAACGATCGAAGCGGTAAGAGTACCGGTCACTGCGACGGTGGCTTCGAGAGCCGCGGTCTCGACAGTGATTTCTTTTGCTTCGATAACGTTGGTAAGTTGTCCGTTTGCCGCGATTGCGGTGCCGTTTACTTTAACGGAAGTAACTTCGTATCCTTCCGCCGCCGCTGCTTTTACCATTATGTTCGCGCTGTAAGGAACGGTGTAACCGGTTGCGTCTTTCACGACTTTCTCGCCGATAACGGTGACGGTCGCGTGTTCGTTCTCGACGACGGTGATCGCCTGATCGGGAACAATCGCTTTGACAGCCGCTTCGCCCTGAGCCGAGCCGAAGTTGGTGAACGTGTAGTTGACGTTGATGTCCTTGCCGATCGTGAACGAGAGTGCGACGCGCGCTTCGCCCGAAGGCATATTCGCGGTCATTGCGCCCTGAGCCTCACGCTTGAGAGGCGTGGAAACGTACATAAGCGCGTAATCGGATGCGGTGCTGAGTTTGGCGAAGATGTAGTAAAGATCGTTCGCGCGGACAAACATAAGATCGTAGGAAGTGTTCTTCGTGAGGTCGATGGATTTGTCGGAGAAGTAATCAACCCAGGAAATCCATTTCGGCTGACCGATACGCACGCCGTTCTGACGGGTAAGGTACTGGAACGCCTTGTTGCTTTCGTCGACGTAGCGGACGCCCATACCGGGATCTTTCTCGGTGCCGCCGTGGTTCACGACGGTGAATTTGACCATGGAGTAAGCGTCCTTGATGCCGGTGAAAAGCGCGTTCTGCGTTTGCAGGTTGCTGCCGTTCTTGCCGTCGACCGTGGTGACGGTGAGCGCTTTGGTGTCGTAGTTGTAGTCAACGTTAAGGTCGCTGGAGAACTTGACGGTGGTGCCGGTCGAGAAGGTCGTGTCGCCGCCGAATACGGACTTGTCGAGTTGCGCCTCGGGTGCGGCGATAGGATCGCCGGCAGCGACGGTGACTGCGTTTTCGTACATTCTCGCATAATGAGCGCCGGAAGTTATTTTGAGCGAGTAGGTGCCTGCCGCAACCGCCGCGAACGAGTATTTGCCTTCCGCGTCGGTGGTAGCGGTAGCAACGGCGTTGTTGCCGCTGAGAAGCGCGACGGTCGCGCCCTCAATCGCTCCCCCCCCCGCAGTTTCCGTCACGGTGCCGCTGACGGTGTTTGCGACTGCGAAAGTGGTCCTGAACTGATAATTCTGGTTGTATTGCGCCGTGAAGGTGTACACGCCGTCGGTGGGCGTTTCTTCCTGCCAGTCGCCGTCGCCGACTTTCATCTCGAATTTAGACAGCGCATAGCCGGCTTCCGCGGTGACGGTCACTTTTACCTGTCTTGCCGCGGTGACGGTGGTGCCTGCGGTGTAAGCCGCGCCGGCAACGGTGATAACGGACGAGCCGCCGTCGCCGTCGGTCACGGTGATATTGCCTTTAACTTCGCTTTCGATTGCCGCGATAGCCGCGTCGATTGCCGAGGCGTCGTTGTTGACGACGAAGTCTTTTACCGCGTCGGAAGCCGTGTGGTTACCGAAGCCGCCCGCGCCGATGGCGAGTTTCTCGGCCGCCATAACGGTCGTCCAGGTCGACGGTAGTTTATAATCGGTTTTCTGCGTTCCGTCGGGAGCGTAAGAGTTGCCGTCTTTGTCGAAACGAGCAAGGTACTTGCCGTCGCGTACAAAGTAGAGATTATCGCCCTTTCTGATAATACGGATCGAGGCAACCGTGCCTTCGGTATTATCATAGCAAGGCATACCGTAGAACTTACCCTCGTTCTCGAACATCTGGAAAGTACTGGGGTTCTGTCCCGGATCCCACTTGCCATCTTCATGACAGTTACGGAACATCATTACGCCATGACGGTTCGCGCCGATAAGCACGCGGTCCATGCCGCCTGCGGAGAGCATAATACCTGTGGTTTCCCAAGGGTCGTTACTGCCGCCGGTCATACCGAGCGTCTTATCGTGATAACTCATTACTTTGATGTCGGCGATGAAGTCGTGGTAAGTTCCGCTCGTAAACGAAGCCTGCGGGTTGCCGTCGGAGAAACTGTACCAACCGTCGTTGAAGCGGCTGAGGTAGGTTCTCACGCCGGAGCGTTCTACGGTCACGCCGTTTCCGAGGTCGACTGCGTAATCGAACGGGGTTCCGCCGCCCGCTTCCGCGAGTTTGCTTGCGATAGTAGCCGCGTCGCCGCTGATAGAAATGTTTTCCCAGTCGAGGTAGCAATACGCCGAGGTGTTAGCCCCGATATCGATGCCCCAAGCCATGGGCACGCCAACGAACTCTGCCGCAAGATCATAGGAGTATACGAGCGTCCAGCCGCCGGTGGGCGAACCATTGTAAGTGTCGGCGTTCTCGGGCGTGTATCTCGAGAACATATACACTCTCGAGCCGCTCTTGATGACGCGGACGTCGACGGAATTCGCTCCGTACTCGCCGGTCATGCTCGCCTGACCGTAGCCCCACGCGTCGCCCTTGAGGTTGCCCGGCCCGGTCTGGAAATCACTGCTGTTGTTAAACTTGCGGGTGGGATCCATTACGCCGAAGCGGAGGAAACGCGCGTCGAAATGCTTGGTGCCGTTGTGCATTTTCAGGCTGATGCCCGGCCACCACTCTTTCTTTTCGGTAACGTCGGTCATCGCGTCGAACTTGACGGTGTACTCTACCACCGCGTTTTCGGCGGTGAAGTTCGTGAACCAGTGTTTCGGCTCGTTGAGCGCGAGTTTTCCTCGCGGGGTGAAGGTCTTTTCGGTTCTGGTCGTATAGTCGTAGGTCGTGTTGATACCGTTGAGGTTGGACGTAAGCGTGGTTTCGCCGATGGTGACCGTGCCGCCGTGAGTCATGAATTTAAGACCGACGGGCACGTCGATCGTTTCGGCGGCGTCGTAATCGGCTGCCTCGACGGTGAACGCATAACCCGTGCGGGTGTAGTAATTGCCTTTGGAAACGGTGAGCGTGTATTCGCCTGCAGAAAGCCCGGTGAGCGTGAACGCGCCGTTATCGTCGGTGGTGGTCGACGAAATTTCTACGTTCGAGGCGTTGACAGCCCTGACCGTTGCGCCCGCGATTTTGGTCTCGGTCGCGTCGAGGTCGACGATGCTGCCGGAAACGGAAGCGACCTTGCCCTGCAATTCGTACTCTACGGCGAACGCATAACTCGTAGCGTATTTCGCGGTGAACGAATAGGTCTTTGCGACCGAACCGGCAACGCTTGCGAGATCGGAAGTGATGTCCTGAGCGTCGCCGCCGTTGATGCTGAGCGTAGCGGACTTGACGATATATTTGCTGTCGTCCGTGTAGGTCGGGTTGAAGGTCACGACTACGGGCTTGTAGTACGCAACGGTCGTGCCCTGAACGTATTCCGCACCGTCGACGGTGATAGCGGACATGCCGCCCTCGCCGTCCGTGACGGTGATCGTGTTCTTGACCGCGGCGTCGATCGCGGCTACTGCCGCGTCGACTCCCTCGGAAGTGATCGTATAGTTTTTGAACGTCGATCTGCCGCCGTCGTTGTTGCCGTGCATGCCCACGCCGACCATAACCTGATCGGAGTTCATGATGTCGGCGAATACCGCTTCGAGCGCGGGGTTCGGCGTCTGTGCGCCGCCGATGAAACCATAGCCTTCCGCTCTGGTGCCGTCCGCATAGTAGAAGTAGGTCTTGCCCTCCTCTACCGTGAGTTTGCCCATGTAGATGTCGTCGCCTACAAGGTAGAGCGCGGCACCTTTACGGATCATCTTGAACTTGACCGTTCTGTTCTTTGCGTAGTTACTCTGACCGCCGTTCGCCATGTAGGGATTGACGGTCTTCGGATCTCTTGCGAAAGTCGAGAGGTCGTTACTCGTGAGGCTGGTGAACTCGTTGTTCCAGTTGTTCCACACTCTCACGCCCTGTCCGCAACGAGCGATCGTCATCGACTTGTCGGCGCCCGTGCCGATCGCGAAGCCGAAACTGTTCCAGAACTCGACGTCGAGAAGATCGCGGTACTTGGCGGTGGTGAATTCCGCTTCGACGATAAAGTCGCCGTACTTGTGATCGGGATCGAGCGCGCGCACTCTGTTGTTATAGACGAACTTGAATTCGTTGCTTGCGCCGTCGGGATCGCCTGCGATAGCGCCCTGAATCTGCTTGCCTGCGTCGATGCCGTAGGTGAACGTGTTCAGGGTGTAGCCTTCGAGCGCTGCGGTTACCGCCGCTTCGCCGGTCGCGACCGAGAAGTTCGACCAGTCGATGTCGACGGAGTACGCTTCGTTCGAACCGAGCGAGATGCTGTAAGCGAGCGTCTGATCGCGCCATGTTTTATCGCCGTCGTTCATGATGTCGAAGGTATAGAAGTACTCGTACCCGGTCATGCCTTCGATCTTGGCGAACATGTGGATCTTGTTGCCTTCTTTCACCATCATAAGGTCGCCCTTATTCGACGGCGTGATGCCGTATGACTTATCGGTCGTGTTGCCGGAGAAGTCGATCTTGTTGCTGATATAGTAGTAGTTGCCGCCGCAACCGTCGCCCCATATACCGTTGCGGAGTATGCGGTACTCGCGGCTCTGTCCCTTGCCGTTGACGATCATAAGACCGAGGCCGGGCCAGTATTCCTTGCCGCCTTCTATGTCGCTCATTGCGCCGAGGTTGACGCTGTACTTGAATACCGCGTAGTTTGCGGTGACGTCGGTGAAGTACACGCGCTTGCTGCCCATGGCTTTCTGTGCGCCGCCGGTAGTGGCGGTGATCGCGTCGGTTGCGTAATCGTAGGTCACGTTGTACGCCGCGCTGGACTCGAGTAGCGTTTCGCCGACGGTAACCGAGCCGCCGACGGTCATGAACTTGAGCGCGATGTCGTCAACGTCCTGCGCCGCGTCGCCCACGGTGAATTCGACGCCGGTAACGGTGCGGGCGAAGTAATTCTTGCCGGAAACTTCGACGTCGTACTTGCCGGACTTGAGGCTGACGGAGTATGCGCCGTTTTCGTCGGTGGTGGTCTCCGCGAACTTAACGGTGCGCGCGCCGCTCTCGTCGAGCAGGTAGTAAACGACGGTCGCGCCGGTCACTGCCGTCGTGTTGTCGTCTTTATCTACGATCTTGCCGTTTGCGACGGACTGGGGATCCTTATCCTTGAAGGTCGCGTTGAACTCGTAGGTCATATCCCAGTTCATGGGGACGAACGTGAGCGTATAGCCTTCGATGCCGCCGGTGACGGTGCCGAGGTTGCTGTCCGCAACGGACACTTCGGAGCCGCCGTTTACTTTGACGGTAAAGGTAGCGATTTCCTTGCCTTCGTCGGGAGTTACGTTGACAACGACGCTCGATCCGAGAGCCGCTTTGCCGGTGATTGCCTCGCCGTTTGCGGTAGCGGTGATCGCGCCGCCCTCCACTGTTTCGGGCAGGGTTACGGTCGCGCCGTAGCCGCTCGTGATATAACCGTAGTTCGTGTAGGTTACGCCCAGCGTCGCGCCGCCGCTGATGTTGACGGACGAGCCGAAACTTACGGTGTTGGAATTTGCGAGAATATCGGTAAGACGTGCCGACGCTTTGGCGGTGAGCGCGGTGGTTTCACCGGCAGACAACATGTTCACCTTGCCGTCCGCAATGATTGCGAACGCAACGGGGCTGGCGTCGGTCGCTTTCTGATAGTAAAGAATGATGGAGTTTCCGCTCTTGACGAGTCTGTACTCGAAGGGCTGACCGACTTGCCACAAGCCGCCGATGCGGTGCGTGATGTCCATTCTGTCCGTACCCCAGTCGAAACCTCTGCCGTGTATGCGGAGTTTATTGCGCATAAGCGCGAGGTAGAGGCTGTTGTCGCCGTTGAAAAGTTCGAACACGAAGCCCGGATCACCCTCGGTGCCGCTTACGAATTCGACGGTCGCTTTGACCGCGAAGTTGCCGGCGTTGAGATTTTTGAAACCGGCGTAACCCTCTGCTCTCGGGTTCGAGTCGATGCTGCCGTCGGGATTGACGGTCATGCCGGTGGTTACTTCGTGCAAGCCGATAACGATGTTGCCGAAGTCATAGCCCGGGATGAGTTTGTTGTCCCAGCCGTCTTCGGTCGCTACCGCGAAGTCGATTGCAACGGGTGCGCCCACGGGACCGGTAACGGTGATCGTGTACTCGCCTTTATTGAGTTTCGCGCCGATCGTGCCGTCGGCAGCGATGGTGACGGGAGTGACTACTCCGCTGCCGTCGTCGAGTTCTGCCGTTACGCCGTCGAGCGACGAAATCGTGCCCCACTCGCCGAACGGAGCGATAACCGCCGTTACGTCATAGGAGTTTGCCGCAAACATGCCCTGCATTTCCACGGTGCCGCTCGCGTCGGGAGTAAATCTGTAAGTATAGCGTCCGGTCGCCTTGTCGAGCTCGCCCGCAAGGATCATGCCCGCGCCCGTTACGCCTTTCTTCTTGTACACGAACCGGACTTCGCTCTTGTTGAAGTCCTCGTTCACGTCGAGGTAGAACACTACTTCCTCGCCGTTTGCGAACGCCTCTTTCTCGGGGAGCGTGATTTCGTAACCGTCGGCATAGTAATCCGCGTCGACTTTTACGCCCGTAAATCCGATCTTGCGCGAAATGGTGCGCTCGGTCTGGACAAGTGTCACGTTGCCGGTAAGGCGGTCGTAATCGACTTCTTCGCCGTCGGCAGTCGCCCAGACGAATTCTTTTCCGTCCGCCGGGGTATCGGTGATTACGGGAGCCGCGTCGAGCGTGCCTTCCGCGGTGATAAGACCGAAACCGTACTTCGCGGTCTTGGTCGCAACGGTTTCGTTGTCTTTCTTGAAGGTGACTTCCGCTCTCACGCGTTTAAGATAAACCTTGACGACGTTGGACGCGGGATCCGCGGCGTTGACGGTAACGGAGAGAGTACTCTTTTCGCTGTCGATCGTAAAGCCTGCGGGTGCGGCGGTATCGTAGGTATAGGTTTCGCCGTCGTACTCTTCGAAAGTCGCGCTTGCCTTGTCGTCGATCGCGTATTCGTCGTTATCTGCGTTCTCGACATAGACATCAACTTTACCGGTAACGGCTTCTTCGTCGTAGTACGCTTTGAGAACGAGGCTGCCGTCGCCCGCGATCGTGCCGCTCATCGTGCTGGCTTTCGCGTTGAATTTGTATCTGTCATAAGCCTTGGGCGATGCGTTTGCCGTCGTGTCGGTGGTGCCGGTCTTGTTCTCGGTGTCGACAAGGACGTACTCGCCGCCGTGAGCCTTTTTATAATGCTCGACTTTGTAGGCGGTGTCGGTGTTGGCAACGTATCTCGCCTCTACGGTCGCCGAAGCGGTGGGTGCTTTGTTAAAATCAAAGTCGCCCCAGCCTGCGAACGTATAGCCGGGTTTAACGGGAGCGGAAACGTCGGCTTCGTTGATTTTCGAGCCGGCTTTTACCTTGATTTCTTTCACCACTTCGTCGCCGACCACGAACTTGATCGTGTACTCCTGACTGCGGGTGATCTTTACGACGAACGTTTTGGCTTCGCCTTTTCCGGTCGGCTCCGCCTTTATGTAGAACGTGTTGATGCCGTCGTTGATCTCGGCTTTGTCGACCTTTTTGGTGAGTTCTTTGTCACTGTAAAGGCTGAGCGTAAAGCCGTCGTTGACTTCTACGTTGGCGAGAACGTCCACTTCCGTGACGTCCGCATCGACCACCTTGGAATAAACGCCGGTGGCTTCGTCAACAACGAAGAAGCCGTCTTTTACACTGAGCGTAGCCGTAGCCGTACTTCCGCATGCGGCGAAAATGACGGTTGTGAAAGCAAGCAACAGTGCAAGTAAAACAACTATCGGTTTTCTCTTCATAGTCCCTCCTGAAAGGAATTTTTATTTTTGTAGCGATCGGACGATTGCGCCGAAAAGGACGCAACTTCTCCCATCCCGCTTACTTATCGTTTTGATTATACGCTTTTTAGTATGACTTGTCAAGAGGTATTCTAAAAATTTCTACTCTCAATTCACATATTTTACACATTATCGAACGTCGTTTTTACAATTATCGAAAGTTATTTTGCCATATCTGCAATGTATTCGGCGGTTTTAATGATAATTTTGCAATATTAGTTAAGTTGTCGTTATGCGTTGTTTACGGTGCGGACGATGGGTGATTGATATGTTTGAATCCCGGTTATCGCTTATATAGTTTGTCTACTCGTTTTCAGTATGGTCCCCTCACGCGCGCGGAAAGCCACGCACCCGGGATGACGGAAAAAAACGGAAATTGCGCGTTATGATTTTCGGTAGAGTTTTCATAAGGTCGGTTTGTCTGCTTGCTGTCGGGGATTCCACGAAAATGCTTGCGCATTTTCTCTGAATGACCGTTAAAGACGGAAAGGTAGCGGTCGATTTTTTCACTATGACGGGCAATACGAAAATTGCGCGTCAACTTTTTATCATACCTTTTTATAAGGATAAATAAAACGATACCTTTACGTTTACCTCGTCATTCAGAGGAGCAGCGGCATTGTTTTAAGAAAAAACAATGCCGTTGCGACGTGGAATCCCCGGCAATAAGAACGCTTTTAACCTTTTTTATAAGGTTGGATTAACGCTCCATGCATGGGATTCCACGCATGGCGTTCCGCCCCGCTCTGAATGACGGAGTAGGACGGGAAGTACACGTTAATTTTTTTATTTACAATCCCTCAGTCGGCTACGCCGCCAGCTCCCTTTACACAAGGGAGCCTTTTTGCGGTTAGTATTTTTACGTTGTTATTTGACAGTTTGTGCATTCCTTTTCAGTATGGTCCCCTCACGCGCGCGGAAAGCCACGCACCCGGGATGACGAAAAAAACGGAAACTGCGCGTTAGATTTTTAGCGGAACCTTTTTATAAAGTCTATTATTCGCTCCATGCAGGGGATTCCACGCGCTCGGGTTTCCCTCGCGCTCTGAATGACGGGGAACACGGAAACTGCGCGTTTGATTTAAAATAAAACTAAAACTACGCGCAACTTTGTTCTTGCCTTCCCCGCTCGGGGGAAGGTGTTTTGCCGATAGCAAAGCGATAGGCAAAACGGATGAGGGGAAATAAGATAACTTTTCGCTCTTACGTTTTTTAGCCTTATCACGTTAATCATTCGTTATTATCCCCTCATCAGTCACTTCGTGACAGCTTCCCCAGGTCGCAATCATAGATTGCTCCCCGAGATTTCTACAAACAGTCCACCGGACTGTTTGCTTAACGCGTCGCGCCCCTTGGGGGAAGCCAAGAGTTTCGGTAGTCACGCGATAACCATACTAATCCCATTCTCGACCTTAAAAGAGTTGCGGGGGATCGGGGACACAGTCGCAAGTGTCCAAGGGCGACTTTTTTGATACTTTTTTCTTCGCTTGAAAAAAGTGTAACTGTTACCCGCTTTCACAAGTAACAATTACACCATTAAAACTAACTATCTATTAAAATTATGTAAGAAAAATTCTACTCTTTCTTCTCTTCTTTCTCTTCCGTTGTTTCGTCGGTCCTGATCGATATTTCTTCCGGTTCTTCGGCGTCTATCGATTTTTCTTTATCCGCGCCGGTTTCTGTCGCCGGTTCGGTTTTCTTTACTGCAGGTAAATCGAAGAACGCGGGATGCTTTGCGGCAAGGCGTTTCAGCACGAAGTAAAGCGGAACGCCCAGAGCCGCGACGGACAAGAGTTCGCCCGCGCCCACGGTGAGCACGCTCAGCCAGTACGGATCGGTGATTTCGGGGTTGGTCAAAAAAATCACGGGTACGAGAAACGCGTTGGCAAGGATCGGCGGGACTACGCCCGGGAAGATCTTGCGGCTCAATCTCGTAAGAACAGCCGCGATCAGCGTTGCTCCGGCACCGATAAAAATGTCCCACGGTCCAGACGGGATATTTGCGATAAAACAGCCTATCGTCAGTCCCGGTATAGCCTCGGGAAAGAACAACGGCAGTATAGTGAGTGCCTCGCTTACGCGGAACTGGATCGGCGTGTACGCGATCGGTGCGACGGCGAACGTAAGCGCGGCATAAAGTGCAGCGATTACGGCGGAACGCACCAAAAACTTAGTGGTCTTTTTCATAAAGTCCTCCGTATGAGTCGTTTTTCCGACTCGTAAAAATTTATTTACTCCGGCCGAGTGCTGCACCAAACTGCCGAAAAGCCTGTTTTATTGTTTTTTATTTTTCCTTAATATAATATGGTTATATCAATAGCGGCTACTCTTTTATTTTTCTTCTTCCTTAAGTTCCAGCGCATCGGCGGTTTCGCGAAGTTCGATAAAATGCGCGTGTTCGGTGTTCGAGTTGGGCGCGTGGAGCGCAAGGTACGGCTTGCCGTCCTTTTCAAAGACCATGCCGTGACCGCCGTCGCCTGAGTACAGCGGTTTTTCGATCTGCGACCAGCCGGTAGTCACGTCGTCGCCCGTGTGGCGAAGCATGCCCTGCGTGTATCCGCCCTCTCCGAAACTCGACCACAGCATCACCAGCGCGCCGTTTTTGTTTTTGTGAACGAACGGCCCGTCTGTAATGTAATTTCCGCTGTCGTTGGGTTGCTTTTTCCAGGGTGCTTCGGACGCGCGGAATAAAAATTTCGGCTCGCCTGTTGCCGATTTAAGATCGGGCGCGAGTTCGGTTATCCACATTTCGCCGTCGTGGACCTGGAGCCACTCACGACAGAAAATGCAATAGAATTTGCCCTTGTCCTCGACGAGCGTGCCGTCAAGACACCACCAGCCTTCGGGCGTGATCGGCTGCGACCACACGGTAAAGCCGGTGAGCGGATTGTCGCTTTTCAGTATCTGGCAACGCCTGCCGTCCTTTTCGGAAAAGAACGTCGCGAACATATAATAAGCGTCTCCCGCTTTATACACTTCGGGTGCCCAGTAGTTTTTCTCGCCCCAGAAGCCCAAGGGACGATCGAACGCGCGGTAAGGTCCGTCGAACGTCACGAGATCTTCGGACACGAACGACGAAAAACCGGGAGTTTTGCCGTCGCCGCCGTAAGCCGCGGAGTTTGCCATATTGTTGGTGCCGTACATGTAGTACTTGCCGCCGTCGACCAGTATAAACGGATCGCGGATCCTGAGATCGTCTTTGTTGAATTTCATAATATCCTCCCCCTATTCTATCGCTCTGATCGATTTTATAACGACCGGTTCGACCGGCACGTCGTCGAAACCATCCATGCGCGTCGTTCTGACTTCGGAAATTCCGATTGCGTTTTTCAGGCTCTCTTCGTCGGCGGTCTGACCGAAAGCGGCGTACTGACCGTCGAGGTACGGGAGTTCTTTCACGCAAATGAAGAACTGCGAAGAAGCGGAATCCGGATCGGGCGTGCGCGCCATGGAAACCACGCCCGGAGTGTGACGGAGCGTGTTGCGGACGCCGTTCGCCGCGAACTCGCCGCGAACCGTGCGCGGTGCCGGCTTGTGACGAAGTCCGTTTCCGTCCTGCGTAAAACCGCCGCCCTGAATCATGAACTCCGGGATCACGCGGTGAAAGCACAGTCCGTCGTAAAAGCCGCTTTTCACCAGCGTCATGAAATTCCCGACCGTTTCGGGCGCGTACTCGCGGAACAATTCGAGATTGATCTTTTTACCGTTATTCAGTTCGATGCAAACCTTGTCTTTCTGCATGATTATTCTCCCGTTGTCGGGCTTTTCGCCCGCACTCGTTTAATATACAATCAATCTCCGCAAATGTCAATCGATTAAAATAGAAAAAACCGCGCTTTTTCGGGCACGGTTTCTTTGTTTCGGTTAATTTAGAATTAGCGGAAATCTTCTTCGGTGAACGACTCCCAGGGAATGTTCACGGGCTGATCGTCGTTGATGACGGAATCGACGTGCATAAGGAGCGGGAAATCCTTAAGATCGAGTTCGCCTTTTGCCGCGCGGACCTTGACCGCACGCGCAACGCGGGTAGCGACTACGAGCGATTCGAGCGTGACGCCTTTCAGTTCTTCCCTGACTTCCGCCATGGTCATGCCCTTGCCGAGAAGTATGCCGGCAAGACGGGTTCTGCCGCCGTACACGGTGACGTAAAGGTCGCCCGCGCCGACGACGATCTTGTCGTCCGCGCCGCCCAAAAGTCCGATAAGCCTTATCATCTCGCGCACGCCCTGACCGAACGCGCCCGCCTGCGAGTTGTAGTGAAGTTCGCTGTTCTCGCCGAAGTTCTTTTTGTTGACGCCCACCGTAAGCGTGATGCCGAGCGCGTAACCGTTTTTGAGCGCGACCGCGCTCTCCACACCCATCACGTCGTCCGACAACGAAATGTGGTAATAGTCCGTCGCCATGGTCTTTTTGATAAAGCGCAGGGTTTCGACGTCCTCGCCGCAGAAATAGACTTCGGTCTGATCGTGCGCGACGAGTTCGTAACTGGTGCAAGGCCCGCCCACGGCGTTAAGGTTGCGCTTCAGTCCTTTCTTCGCCAGCATATCGCGCCAGACGTAGGGATACGGAATAAGATTGCCGTTTTCGTCGTCTAAAAGCCCTTTGGTAACGGTGAGAACCGGCGTTTTCTCGTCGACTTCGGGCAGGACTTTTTCGCCGAACCAGTCCACGCCGAAACTGGACACGCCGCCGATCACGAGGTCCGCGCCGTCGAGCGCGGTTTTCAGTTCTTCTATCTGATAGAATTTAACTCCGTCCGGGAAGTCCTTGACGAACTTCGGGTGACGGTTGGTCCTTTTGCATGCGTCGATTATTTCGCGGTCGAGGTGCGTGCCCACGAGGCGCACTTCGTGGCCGTTTTCTCTTGCCGGGAACGCGAGCGCGGAACCCATCATGCCCGATCCTACGATAGTTACGATACTCATTTTTTTATACTCCTTAATAATCGGTCGCGGACTGATTGTCACGTACCGTTCTTTCGCGGTTTATTGTACCCCTATCCGCCGCGCTTGTCAAGAAAACGACGGGTATTTTTCACCGTTCCATAATCGCACGGGTATTCCATAGATTTTCGATCGCCGGCGCAACGCCCCGACACAATACCGTATTCACCGACGACAATCCGCAGGCATACCATGACACTATGGAATTATTCTCGTTTTGCGGCGCTATGCTCGCGGTTTTCGCAGGCTCGCTCGATGATTACGAAAAATACGAAATCGGCGAAAGCGCGCTCGTCACGGTGCTCACTCATGCGGCTTTGTCCGCTCCCGTCGACCTGTTCCGCGAAATAAGCGGCGAGGACGAAGTTTTGCCGCGGCTTTGCTCGCTGTCCGAAAAATCGAAGTCCACGCTGGTTACCGGCATGATCGTGCGTTACGGCGAAGTAAAACGCCTGAGCGCGGCGATAGCGCATCGCGGCGTTCTGGAAGACGTCGCCGATTCGTGCACCGTGCCCGATCCGTTCGTTCGCGGCGGCACGGTCAAGATTTTTTCTGCCGGCGGACTGAGTTTCGCCGTTTGTCCCGGCCGCGACGCTTGCTCGCGGCTGATACTCGGCAAAATAGCCGGACTTTGCGACGCGGCGATCGCCCTCGATCCGACCTATTCTCTGCACGCCGAAACCGCCGTCCGGCACCTGTCAGCCGAGTTTTCCCTGCCCGTCCTCTACGCTTCCCCTTCACGGATTTTCCTGTCGGATTAAATCATAGGGTTAGTTTAACTATCACTAGCAACCCTTAAAAACCGTCTTTTCCGCGCTTTCGCTCACTGGTTTGCTGGGCGCACGCCCGGTACGCCGTCGCCCCCACCGAACGAAATCATCGAAAAATCCCGGTTTTTAAGGTGCGAAGTGTTTTTTTTGGTCAATTTGTCAAATTTTCCGGATTCGGTAATAAAAAACGGAAACCACAACGAGTTCCCGTTTTTTGTTTGATTTAAGTATCGATAATTAACGGTAATTCCATCTGACCGTAGCATTACACCCAAAATTCCAATTGTCTGCCCATCCGGACGGTTTACTCTTCGCCGCACAATAAATATCGGTCATTGCGGTACAATCGCCGAAAGCCATCATGCCCATCGCGGTTACGGTCGACGGAATGCCGATTGCCTGCAACGACGTACATTTATAAAACGCGACATCTCCGATAGTCGTAAGTCCGTCGTAAAGCGAAGCCGAAATAAGTCCGCCGGAATTATAAAACGCAAAATCGCGAATTTCGAGAACGTTAGCGGGGATCGTCACACGAAGTTTCTTCGCAAAACCCCAAAACGCACTTTCACCGATATATTTTACCCCGGACGGAACGGTAAAGTCGATTACGGCAGAATCGGACACCGTCTTGCCGGGCGCGTATGCCACGAGCGTAGTACCCGATTTGTCGTAGAGCACGCCGCTTACAGACTTGTAATTATCGTTTCCGCTCGCCACGTTGATTGCGGTAAGTTTATCACACCGCGCAAACGCTTTCTTTCCGATTTCCGTAACCCCGGCGGGTATGCTTACGCCGGTTATATCGCTTCCGAAAAACGCAAACGAGCCGATCGAAGTAACGTTATCGGGGATCACCAGGTCGTTGACGAGATTTCCGTTCAAATATAACTTATGTGCCCAAGCAAGCGGATTGCCGTCACTATCACCGAACTTAATCTTGCACCACGCTCCGATATCTGTAATATAAACGCCAGTCAGCTTTTCGTTATAAGCAAACGCTTCGCTGTTTATGTCGGTTACCGTAGACGGAACGGAAATCGTAGTCAGCCCGCAATTAGTAAAAGCTCTGTCGCGGATCTCGGTCAATCCTTCCGGAAGCGTTACGGTTGCCAAATTCTTGCAAATACCGAAAGTCTCGCTTTCGATTATTTTGACACCGCTCGGAATCGCGATACTCGTAAGACTCCTGCAATTATAAAACGCATTCTTTCCTATTTCCGTCACGCTTTCGGGAAGCGTCAGTGCCGGCAACTCATAACAGCCGCTGAAAGCACTGTTGCCGATTGTCGTCACGCCGTCGGGGATGTTTATTTCCGTCAATTCATCGCAGCCGCGGAAAGCATCGTTACCGATATTCACTATACTGTCCGGCAAGGTTATTTTCTGTATTCGATTTCGGTAATCCTGTATTCTTTTTACAAATGCGTTATCGCCGATTGCCGTCACGGCAACGCCGTTGTATTCCGCCGGCACAGCAATCTCGCTGTATTTCTCTATGTTCCCGACAAATTTAACGGAATACGTGTCGCCCACCAACTCAAATTCAAAATCGGCGTTTTCTTCCGTGTTATCGTTTCCGCCGAACAAACCGCACCCGACGAGCGCGAACGCGGTAAACGCCAGACATAACGACAATAACACAACCAAAACTTTCTTTTTCATTACCTTTTCTCCTTTACTGTTTTTACGGTCGGTGCAATCATCGCCGCGGAATTATTTTTTACTTGTTCGCGCAAAGCGCGACCGATTTTTCCACAAGCAAATCTTTCTCTACTATCCGACCGGTATAATATTTATAAGGGTAATGAAATTATACCCCCCCCCGCAGACTTGTCAACCGAAATTGCCTGCTTTTCCTCATTTTTTAATATTTATAAGCAAATTTGCCGTTTTCTCGGAATTTTTCGATTATTTACAAAAAAGTTATCCACATATCATCGATGTGAATAAACTTTTTTTAGCAGGGTCAGTTCAGACATCACCGGTAATCTTAAAAACAGTCGTTCCCGCGCTTCCGCTCGCCGGATTGCCGGGTATACGGTACCCGCAACTAACTGTTTAATATATACCGCGCGTGCTTATTCATATAAAACTTGGCTTTTTCTTTATACCGTGCCGTAATCTTCGGGCAGTTCTTCGTAATCTTCGTCCGACGCGACCGGATACATAAAACACGGGTGAACCACGTCGCCCCAAATATCTTTAAGACGTTTGCCTTCAACGCTTCCGTTATTTATGAAATCGTCAAGCGTATCGTAATCTGCTTCTTCGCCTCGACTGTATAACTGCACGCCGTTATTCTCGCCGTAGACCTGATACGGTCTGCCGTTGTACCAAAAGAGCATTTCTCCGTAAAAATTAAAACCGTTTATAAAGTCCTCGAAAGTCGCTTTGAACGGTTTACCCGCCTTGTATTGTTCTCTCGCTCTTGACAATGGTACAAGTATAGGATAACTTATACCGTGCCATTTCTCTTCCATTTGATTACTGCCGCATTGTTGCCAACCGCAATGCGGACATTTTGCGCTGTTGCCGAAATCGTCGGAGTAGTTCACTCCGCCGCAAACTTCACACGCAATCGCGTTATTATACTCCATAGGATTATATTTTTTATCCATTTGTCAGTCCTCGGGCGGAACGTCGTAATCGGTTTCGGGGTCGCCGCAGTACATAAAGCACGGGTGAACGACCTCATCCCAGATATTGACGAGCAGTCTCCCATTGATATTCGCCTGCGCTTTGAAATCATCGATTGTGGCATACGTCTGCATTATTTCCTTGCTCGCCAGCACCGCGCCGCCATTACGTCTGAAAACTTCATAGCATATTCCGTCGTGCCAAAACAGCATTTCGGCATAGAATAATAGTCCGTTGATAAATTCTTCGAAGTTCGCCTTAAACGGCTTGCCCGCCTTGTACTGTTCTCTCGCGTGCGACAGCGATACGAGCATAGGATAACTTATGCCGTACATTTCCTCATCGGCTTCGCTATCTTTACTTTGTTCCCAACCGCAGTTCGGACATCTGTCGCTGTTGCCGAAATCGTCGGCGTAGTTCAGTCCGCCGCATACCTCGCACGCAATCGCGTTGTTGTATTCCATAGGATTATACTTCTTCTCCATTTTGCTCCTCCTCGCTCGGATAATTCTGATAATCGGGCTCTATAAACGCACGTTCCCTAACTAACCGTTCGCGCAGCCTGCCATCATCATCGATATACTTACCTTTATGATACCATAAATGGTCATGTGGGAAAGTATGATTTCTGTGCGCATCTTGGTGGTCATAATCTCTATTGCGAATAACTAAGCCGTTCGAATCGAACCAGCGACTCTGAACCCTTATTCCGTCCACATACAAGTCATATCGTGAATTACTTTTTGCATCTACGGTAGGTAATTTCCCTCTCCTATTTCTATAAAATCTAACTACTCCGCCGCTTGGGATTCCCCTTGCACCCATTATAACATTCCTCCTTTGCTTTTGTCAAATTTTTCTGATTTTGTTACCATTATAACTCCTTTTTCGGGCAACAAAAAACGGAAGCCGGTTACAGTTTCCGTTTCTTTCGTGGCTGAAAAAAATTACCACATTTATATTATAACATACCTTGTCAAGCCCATGCGAATATACTCTTCTACTCCGCCGTTATCGTCAGTCCGTGGGCGGCGGCGTAGGCATTTAGGGCGCGGTAAAGATCGGTCGAGCGGAACGCCTCGCGCGAATACGAGCAACGAAGCGCGCTTGCCAGCGTTTTGTCGCCCACCGAGCGATGATCGCCGCTTGCGTGGTCGAAATATATGCGCATGGCGGCAACGAGATCGTGACCGTTGGTTATCATGAGATAGTCCTCGGTTTTGCCCGTGTCGCGGATGAACGAAAGTTTTTTCAGCCGTTCGCCTTTTATTTCGTTTTTGCGGTTATAAGCGTTGACGAAACTCACCGCGGCGGCGCGAGTCGTTGTTTTCCCCGGGCGTATCACGCGGCTGAGATCGGTGCCGGACACTTTGAGCGCCCATTTATAGCGTTCGGAACACAGGCGTATCGCCGAGATCGGGAACAGCGACCGCAGTATTTCATAACGGAGTTTAAGCGGCGGCATTTTTCCTCGGTAAAAGTTGACAACTACGCGCGCGAAGGTTTCGTCGTCGCCCGCAAGCATGGTTTCGCAACAACAGCCGTCACAGTAAAATATGCGCTCGAAGAGTTTTTCGGTCTGGTAGTCGCGGTCGCGGATACCGATGACGCGCGGTTCGTGCGGAAACTCCGCGGGCAAAAACTTGTCTATCGTGGTGGACGCGCCGTAAGCCTTGATAAGCGTGACGGATCTGTCGAACAAAAAGCGAAACGCCTTTATGTCGTCTTCGCCTTCCAGCATCACGACGGTTTTTTTGCGCTTGAAATCGGCAGACAACAACAGGCTGATTTCCGCCGCGGTATTCTCTGCCGTCAGGTTGGAAAAAATCGAGTTACTCCCCATACTGTTCTCCGAGATCGACCTGAATATCGCGATGTCCGCCCAGAATCTGCGGCGAGTGCGTGGCGATAATAGCGCGCGCTCCGCCCAGCAAACGGCAGATTTCTTCCACGTCGTCCACGAGCGCGAACTGCCAGGCGATATGCATGGAAATTTCCGGCTCGTCGATGAGCAGCAACGCTCCGTCCGGCGTTCCGAACAGCAGGTCGGCGTAAAACTCCGTAAGCCGTATTTCGCCCGCGGACAGCGCGGTGAACGCCGTTTTTTCGCCGCTTTCATCTATAAATTCCAAGCCGTCGCCGGCAATAACGGGCGCTTTGAAAGTGAATTTGTCCGACAGCAATTCGATCAACAGTTCGGCTTTATTTTTCTCCTTTCCGCCGGAATTGTAAGCCGTGCCGACCAGCGCCGGAATAGCGCGAAGTTTTGCCGCATACTCGCGGAGTTTGTCCTCGCCGTCAAGCATCGCGGCGGTAAACCGATCTCCGCCCGCGCGTTTGACCGCGCCGAGACAGACTGCCACACGCTCTTCGGTTGCGGTAATCCCGCCGTCCACAGTCACTGTTTGTCCGTTTTCGGTAATACCGCCGTCCGCGGCTTTTGCGAACGTAAACTCTTCGCCGTCCGAAAACGCGAGAGAAAACTCGCGTGCCGGCATGGAAAACAGCACCTTGCGATCGCGGTTTGCGACAGCCGCCACGAGCGAAAACAGCGTGCTTTTGCCGAATCCGTTCGGTCCGGTAAGTACCGTGACATCGCCGCCACACAGCGGTACGCGGTAATTAAACCGCCCGAAAAGCCCTTTTACGGTGATTTCTTTAAGCATAGTTTTTCCCTCCGTCGACAATTCCCGCCCCCGCGCGCCGCATATTATACGTTCGGTCGCGGGATCGTGTTTTCCTTTATTTCGATTTTTTGTTTTGCCGTTCGGTTTCGCGGCGTTCGCGCTCGGCAACTTCGGCGGCGTATCTGCGGCGCTTTTCCGTGCTCTCCCACCACCCGACTTCACGAGTAGTGAAATCGCTGTTTTCGGGGAAAGGCATCTCTTCGAGTTCTTCTCTCGTTATCCCCAGTTTGCCCAGAAACTCGCCCGTCGTCAGCGTTTTCAAGCCGCTTGCGCCCGCGCAACGCGTACAAACGTTATCTTCGCCCGTTTCGTCGCTGACGTAGAAATCGCAATCGTTGATCTTCGGCGTATACCTGCCGCCCGCTTCCGCGATAAGCCGCACCAGCGACAGCATTTCGCGAAGGTGCGCGTTCTCGTAGGTTTTGCAAAACGCCACGCGCTTATGTCGAAGCGGTTGTTTTTCCGATTTGCGGACAGGTCGACACGCTCGGGCGAACGCTTCAAAAACCTTTCTGCCGTTGTTGTTCATACGGTTGCTTTCGTCCGCGCGCGCACGGTTAACGCGGTCGTAAAGCGTGACAACCGTATCGTCCTCGACCGTGCCGTCGGCGTAAAGCCGCCCGCAGCACCCGGGATTCGCCGCCGCAAGTTCCGCCGGCGTCATGCCCGTTTTTTCGGCGATCGCCAGTGTAAGCCGCGCAGTCATCAGCGCGTCGTCGTCGGACTTGTGGAGCGTTTCTGTGGCTACTCCCATTTCTTCGCAGGCTTTTTCGAGATTGACTACGCGTTTTTCTTCGTCGAGTTCGCGGAAAAGTTTCTGGCTGTCGCAGTAGCGAAACGGCGGTATCGCAAGGTCGTGGTCCTCGCAAGCCGTGCGGATAAACTTCGCGTCGTTGACGAGTGAATGTCCGAAAATCATGCGGTCGGGCGCGGTCAGCAGTCCGCTTATCCGCGCGTAAGCCGCACCGAACGGCTTCGCCTTGTAATAAACCGCGGGCTTAAAATGCAGTTTGATGTCGCTCGGCTCTTTGCCCCTAAGGCAAAATCTGTGTTCGGGGTTTACGAGTATCACGTCCTTTTCCCTCACTTCGCCGTTCTCGCCCGTCACGACGTACCCGAACTCGCACAAGTGCGCCCCGTCGCTGCATTCAGTATCGAAAAATAAATAATCCATGCTGTCCTTTGACCGCGGCTGTATCTCCGCCAGATATTTTACCCTCTCATTATACACCAACGGCGGCAACTCGTCAAGAGTTGCCGCCCGATGTGTATAGAGTTTATATTCTTAATTTCCGGTTTTTCTTTTTTATCTTTTGTTAAGAGTCGTTTCGGTCTTGCCGTCGTAAAGGTACAGGTAACCGGTGCCGGTCACGCCGCCCGCAACGGGCATTTCGGAAGCGTAGGTAATTTTTACGTCGAGGAACGTGATACCCTTGCCCGATACGCCCAAGCCGTCAACCGCGCCCGTGTGACTTTTGGTCGCCTCACCGGTCGCAACCGTCAGTTTATACAAGCCTTCGTTATTTTTTGTGTTGCTTGCGTAATAAACGTCCTTGCCGTCGTTGACCATATCGACGATCGTCACTCCGGACTGCAAATCGGCAATAGTTCCGCTTGCCGCGTCGTAAGAGTAAATCGTCTTTGCACGCTGATTATAAACGTAGAACTTGCCGCTTAGATAAGTAAACGTTTCTCCCTCTTTTACTTCGGTGCCGGCAACTCCGGATCCGGCATTTACGTCGATATAGCAAAACTTCTTGTAGCCTACCGTCGGGTTGGTGCAGTAATAAATTTTACCGTTTGCTACTGCGAGCGCCTGCCAGTTCAGGTTATCCTTGCCGACCTGCACCGCGTCCGTATCGTAATCGAGCGAAGTTTTTGCTACTTTTCTCAACCTGTTTGCAGTCGCACCGTTGTCCACATAGTAGATATATTCGCCCGCAAGCGTAAGCGCGTCCACGCGGTTTTTGGAAACGCGCACGGCGTCCGCGCCCGACTTCATTTCGCGCTTGTAAAGATCATAGTTGGTAAGATTATAACTGCTGTACCACATATAATCGCCGTCGAACCAGAAATCCGCGCAAGCGTCGGCAATGACTTTGAAATTGCCTTTCGTCGCGGGATTATATTTGTAGATCGCGCCGCCGTCGCGGGGATTGACATAGTAGATTTCGCCTTTGTGTTCCTTGGTTTCGGCATAGCCCATAACGTAGGTATCGTCGACGGGTACAAATCCCGCCATGACGTCCGTTTCCGTTCCGCCCGAAACCGAATAACGCATAAGATGCTTGTCGGCGTGGTTGTAATAGTAAAGGTAATTGCCGTCGCCCGCCAGCGAGTACACCTGTTTTTCGACGAGTTTCGTGCCGGGCAAATTGCCGGAAGCGTTGAACGCGATTTTATACACGCCTTTGCCGAAAATATTCGACGTAAGCAAATCGTTGTTGATGTAGTAAAGATTGCTTCCGATAATCGTAAGGTTTTTGCCCGCGTCGGTTGTCATCTTGGTGATCGTATTGCTCGAAAGACTTATTCTGAAAATAGCATAACCGCTCGTGAGCGAACCGATATTCAGGTAAAGATTGTTGCCGTAGCTCACGATTTCGGTAACGTTTTTGCCGGTGAGCGCATCGCCGGTAATCTTCGCCGCGGTGCCGCCGGCAACGGGTACGCGCATAAGTTCGCCCTTGTCCGCTCCCGCCGCGAAATAAACGTAACCGTTATAGATCGTCAGCCAGCTTGCTTTGCCCTTGTAAATCTGCGTTGCGGTTTCGTCCGCCTCCGCCGACAGCGAATAGCGGTAAATACCGTTCTTTTCTCCGCCGAGAAGTCCGTTCACGGCGTAGTAAACGTAGCCTCCGTCGACAACCGTATATTCCGCGTTTGCCGAATACACAGCCGAAGCCGATGCCGTCGCGGTGAGTTTTTTGAGGTTTGAACCGAGAAGCCCTTTGCTCGTGTAGTAAAGCGCGTCGCCCGAAACCGTCATATATTGCGCTTCGTCGTTGTTGACCTTGCCGAGCGTCGTTCCGTCATACTTGTAAAGCCTGTTGCCGTCAAGCGGATTCTGGAAGTACACGGTGCTTCCGAGCATGGTGCAGTAAAGTTGCTCTTCGGTGGTTTCGATGGTGAGTTTCGCCGTATAAGTGCGCTTGTTGTAGTTGCTGCCTTCCACCGTCGCCACTACGGTATATTCGCCGCCGGCAGTCACCGAATCGACTTTGTCGCCGTTGTAGGTGTACGTCACGGTACAGCCGGCAGGCACGTCGCCGACAAGTACCAGCGAATGACCGAGTCCGTCATACTCGACCTTCTCGTCGGTCAGGCTCAGAAGTCCGTCGGCAATATTCGCCTTGTTTATCACGAGTTTTGCCGTGAGTACGAGCGCGTTGTAATTGTCTTTCGTTACCGTCGCTTTTACGTTGTAAGTCCCGGCGTTCGTCGCCTTGTTGTTCTCGTAAGCGACGCTCGCCCCCTCGGGTACCGTGCCGGCGATTTCCACGACGTGTTCCGTCCCGTCGTAAGTAACGGTAAGGTCGCCGAGCGTCAATCCCGTAAAATTCTGTTTCGCGGGATCGGCGGGTTGTTCGCCGCCGCCCGGGCTATCCGGTTGTTCGGTGCCGGGCGTATTATCTCCGCCGCCCGGCGTTTCCGTTTCGCCGCAGGCGCACAGCCCCAGCGCTACCGTCAACGCCATCATCAGCGAGATGACGATGCAAATTGCCTTTTTCATTTTTTACTCTCTCCTCCCGGGCGCGGGATCGCCGCTTGCCCGCAAATCAAATTCGTAACGGTCGGGCAGATGCTCCCGACCGCGATACGCAAAAAATTATGTATTAAAGTTCTTCGCCGCGATTGAGTTTTCTGAGCGCAAAGAAGAACGTAAACGGCGAAATAATCATCGCCACGACTGCCGCCGCTAAAAACGTCGCGAGCCAGATAATGAACTTAATGATCGCAAACAGTATTTTTACTACAACAAGGAATATAACTCCGTCGAGATCCAGACTGAATATAACGCCGGGCATACCGACTATCTTTCCGCCGAAAAACGTAATGTCGGCAACCACGCCGTCCCAGAAAAGTTGAGCCACAAACGTATAACCGAAAACGAGTATTATAGCCATACCTCCCAAAGTATAGCCGACGTTTGTCGGATCCTTCACCAGTCCGACTATGCCTAATATAATGATAACTCCTATAATAATACCCGCCCATATCAGTCCGCGATTGCGAATTTTATGAGTTTTGTCGAGTTTCGCTTGCTCGGCAGCGCGTTTTTGTTTTTCCGCTTCGTCCGCGGCACGTTTGGCTTCCTGCTTTTTTCTTTCCGCGCACTTGCTACACACGAGCGCGGGTTCTGTAGTCGCTTCCTCGCCCTCGTAAACCGTTCTGCCGCAATCCTTGCACACGCCCAGCATAACCTTCTGCTCCGGCATCTCGGCGGTTGCCGCAGTTTCCGCTTCGCCGTCGTCCGCCTCGAAATAACTCAGCGGCACGCCGAAAAGTTTTGCCAGTCTCGACATCGTGTCAAAGTCCGGATAGGATTCTCCTCTCTCCCACTTCGACACTGCCTGAAACGTCACGTTGAGTTCCGTCCCCAGTTCCGCTTGCGTCATGCCTTTGGCTTTCCTGAGCGACGCGATTTTTTCACCGTTCTCCATTTATTCCTCCGAATAATTTTTAGATTGACTTTTTTCGCGCTTAACCGAACGACAACCGCCGACCGCTCCGGCTTCCAAAGTCTATGGTGATTATAACACTTGTCGGCGAATTAGTAAAGATCCCAAACTAAACGACTGGTTGAATTTGCTTTACGATTAGTTGAATTTCTTCCGTTTGGCGATTTTTTCGTCGATTACGACACGATTTTAACACATTTTTCCGAAAATTGCAACTCAATTGAGTACTATGTGTCAATTGACGCATATTTTTTCAACCGACGGTTGATATAATGAATCCGAAGAAATTACAAGGAGTCGGCGAGGAAAAAGAGATGACCACCGGCGAAGCAGTTGCAAAAAGAATAGATTTTTATCTTTCGGAACGCGGAATAAGTCTGTACCGGCTTGCCGCGGATGCGGGATTGCCCGTTTCCACGCTTCAGAACCTGTATCGCGGACACACGAAAAGCCCTACCGTTGCCGTTATCCTGAAACTGACGCAGACCTTGGGCATATCGATAGGCGAATTTTTCGACGATCCTCTTTTCTCTGCCGATATTCTGGAATTAGATTAAGCCCGACTGGTTTGTAAAATCTTTAATCTTAAAATACAACACGCAAAAACCGCCTGCGACGGCACACGTCCACGCAAGCGGTTTCGTTTTTCTTTATTAACTTATAGGGTTGTGCCCGGCTGCTGTTACAGCGCTTTTTTGTAGATCGCGAGGATATCCCCGACCGTAACGTCCTTTGGATTTCCGCCGGTGCAGGGATCGATAAGCGCGTCGGCGGCGAGTTGCGGGAGTTGCTCCTCTTTGATGCCGATTTCGCCGAGTCGCTGCGGAATACCGATAGCCTTTGACAGCGTGCGCACCGCGTCGATAGCGGCAAGCGCGGCTTGGTCCTCGGTCAAACCTTCGATCTTAACGCCCATAGCGCGGGCGATGTCGCCGTATTTCTTCTTCGCGGCGGACATGTTGAATTCCATAACGAACGGCAGCAAAAGCGCGTTCGCCACGCCGTGCGCGATGTCGTAACGCGCGCCGAGCGGGTGTGCCATCGAGTGGACGATGCCCAGTCCCACGTTGGAGAACGCCATACCGGCAACGTAACTGCCCATAGCCATACCCTCGCGCGCGGCGGCGTTCTTGCCGTCGAAAGTCGCGGTAGCAAGGTTTTCGGCGATCATCCTGATGCTGTTCCAGCAAAGAAGATCGGAAAGCGGGTTCGCGCCTTTGGTGATATAACCTTCGATAGCGTGCGTGAGCGCGTCCATACCGGTAGCCGCGGTCAAGCCTTTGGGCATGCTGGTCATCATTTCCGCGTCGTTGAACGCCACGACGGGAATATCGTGCGGATCGACGCAAACGAGTTTTCTGCCCTCTTCCTCGTCGGTGATAACATAGTTTATGGTGACTTCCGCCGCCGTTCCGGACGTGGTCGCGAACGCCATGATCGGGAACGCCTTGTTTTTAGTGTCGGCAACGCCCTCGAGCGAACGCACGTCGTAAAAATCGGGGTTGGTCGCAATGATGCCGATCGCCTTTGCCGTGTCGATGACCGAGCCGCCGCCGATAGCGATGATGACGTCGGGCGCGAATTCCTTGAATTTGCCGTAGCCTGTCTGCACGTTGTGAATCGTGGGGTTAGCCTTTACGTCGTCGTAGACAACGTAACCTACGCCCGCGTCGTCCAGTTCGTCGGTGACGAGCTTCGCAACGCCGAATTTAACGAGGTCTTTGTCCGAAACCACGAACGCTTTTTCGTAACCGCGACGAGCAAGTTCGCCTTTAAGTTCCTTTCTGCAACCCGCGCCGAAATAACTCGTTTCGTTGAGTACCATTCTCATAATTTTACGCTCCTTTTCGATTGTTTTTCGCTTGTCCGCAACCGGCGCAACCGCCGATAATCGGACTTACGTTATTATTATACCCTCGGAATCCCGAAATTTCAAATAAATTTTCGTAATTGAGTAATTTTTTACCGATTGCACACTTTTAACCGTCACTTTAACAAGTTTTCGGGCAAAACTTTCACAAATTTTGCCCGAAATTGACAGTGGGATTAATTTTTTAAGGAGAGCCTTTATATCAGGCTAAACGTTTTTAATAATCGAACGATAAGTTTTACTGCCGCCTCGTCATTCAGAGAAACGAGCGAACGCGTTTTGCGTCCGCTCGTTTCGTGGAATCCCATACATGGAACAAGTAATTACAATAAAAGTTATTTAGACCGCTTACTTTGCGTATTTACGCACGACTGCCAGCATCTCGTCGTAATGAGCGAGCATTTCGGAAACGAGGCGGAACTGTGTTCTGGAGCGTATAAGGTTATGATCGGGTTTAGTGACCTTGAAATAGGTATCGCCGTCGAGGTAGTCGGCAAGGAAACGCATGCCGCACTCGTAGGTCATCATGACCGAGCCGAGCGGGAGCGTGTCCGTTTCCTTGTCGGTGATTACGCCTTTCATCGCGCCGATAAAACCGCGGGAATACACGTCGAAAAGTTGCAGAGAAAAATGCACTTTGTCGAGATCCGCTTCGTCTTCGAGCGCGGTGGAACAGCCGAAACGCACCGAATCGCCGAAATCGTACACGACCGAACCGCCCATGACGGTATCGAGGTCGATGACCGCGACCGCCTTGCCCGTTTTTGCGTCCAGCAGGACGTTGTTGAGTTTGGTGTCGTTGTGCGTGACGCGTTTTGGGATCTCGCCGCTATTCAGCATATCCACGATCTTACTCGCAAGGTAAGCGTGATCGGTGACGAACCCGATTTCTTCTTCGCAGTTTGCTCTTCTCCCCGCCTTGTCGGCGTTCAAAGAAGCCGTGAAATCGCGATAGCGCGAAACGGTGTTGTGGAAATTCGGGATAACGTCGCGGATTTCGTCCACGTCGAAGCCGTCGAGCATGCGCGCGAACTTGCCGAACGCAACGCCGCTCTCATAGAAGTCCTCGTCGCTGCGCGCAAGGTTGAGCGACACCGTATTGTCGATATACAGATACACCCGCCAGCACCCGCTCTCTTCGCGGATATACGACTTGCCGCTTTTCGACGGGATAAGCGTCATGGTTTCGCGATCGGGATCGCCGCCCGCCGCCGCGATATTCTTTTTTGCGTGCGCGAGCACCTTTTCGATATTGCCCATCAGCATGTCGACGTCGCGGAAAATCGAGTCGTTGATGCGTTGAAGTATGTACTTCTTCCCGTCGGTTACGACAAGGTAAGTATCGTTGATGTGTCCGTCGCCGTAAGGCTTTACGAATCTGACTTTTTCTTCGATCGCAAAACTGCCGACGATCTTTTCAAGGTCTTTTTCGTTCATAAAAAACTCCTCGGGCGGTTTGTCACGGGTTGCTCCCGTGCGCACCGCATTTTTTCACGTCAATCATATCAAAGCCGCGGAAAAATCGCAACCGTTTACTGTCCCGTGATGCAAAAATCAATAAAAAGTGTCTTATCGTGCAATCGGCGCAATCGAGTCGATAAAAAACTTCGGCGAAACAAAATTCGCGCAATCGGCGCAAATAGGTTTACTCAGCCTGCGAATTGTGCTAGAATACTTTATACGCGCGTGCGCGTAAACTATATTGTGGGACTAACCGTATGCTGAAACTGATCAAATATCTGAAAGGCTACTGGTTCAAGACGATTTCGGGACCGCTGTTTAAACTCCTCGAAGCCGTTTTCGAACTTATCACGCCGCTCGTCGTCGCCCGGATAATCGACACGGCGATACCGTGCGGTCAAGCCGGCAATTATTCGGGGCTTATAACCGGCGGACTTATCGTGCTGGGCTTGGGCGTGTTCGGGCTCGGATTCTCGTTGACCGCCCAGTTTTTCGCATCTCGCGCGGCGCTGGGTTTCGGCACCAACCTGCGCCGCGACCTTTACCGTCACATCAACACTTTTTCGTATACCGAACTCGACCGTTTTTCCACGACTTCGCTGATCACCCGCCTGACCGCGGACGTGAACCAGGCGCAACAGGGCGTGGCGATGTTTATCCGCCTGATTCTCCGCGCGCCGTTCATCGTGGTCGGCGCGATCGTCATGGCGATGCTGATCAATCTTAAGTTGTCGCTGATATTCGCGGCGGTAACGCTCGTTGTCGGCGCGATACTGTGGCTCATTATGTCGTTCACGCTCCCGAAGTACAAGACCGTGCAGTCCAAACTCGACGACGTGACGAGGCTGACGAAAGAAAACCTTTCGGGCGCGAGAGTTATCCGCGCGTTCGGTGCGGAAGACCGCGAAAAATCGGCGTTTGCAAAAGCCGCGGAAAACCTCTCCTCTTCGTCTATCCGCGTCAGCGCATTGTCCGCGCTCTTAAACCCGCTGACCTACGCCGTACTTAACCTCGGCATCATCGCGGTGCTGTACTTCGGCGGCAAGACCGTCTATTACGGTTCGCTGACGCAGGGCGAGGTCATCGCGCTCATCAACTATATGACGCAGATTCTCAATGCGCTCGTCGTGTTCGCAAACCTGCTCGTCACGTTCACCAAGGCTTCGGCTTCGGCGGCGCGTATCAACGAAGTTCTCGCCGTGTCCTCGTCCATGGAAGAAGGCAAAGGCGCGACGCCCGACCGCACCGCTCCCGCGATCGAAATGCACGACGTGTCGTTCGCTTACGCCGGCAGTCCCGCTCCGTCGCTGGAACACGTCACTCTCACCGTGAACAGGGGCGAAAGCGTGGGCGTCTTAGGCGGCACGGGCAGCGGCAAGACCACGCTGGTCAGCCTTGTACCGAGATTGTACGACGCGACCGAAGGCTCGGTCAAAGTTTTCGGCAACGACGTAAAAACCTATAACAACGCAGAACTCGCCTCTGTATTCGGCGTAGTACCGCAAAAAGCGGTACTGTTTCAGGGTACCGTGCGCGACAATATGCGCTGGGGCAAAGAGGACGCGACCGACGAAGAAATCCGCAAGGCACTCGAAATTTCGCAGTCCGCCGAGTTTGTAGATACGCTCCCCGGCGGGCTTGACTTTACGATCGCGCAGGACGGCAAAAACCTCTCGGGCGGTCAGCGGCAACGCCTGACGATCGCGCGTGCGCTCGTTTCCTCGCCGGATATTGTCATCCTCGACGACAGTTCTTCCGCGCTCGACTTTGCGACCGACGCGAAACTCCGTAAAGCGTTGGGCGCAATGAGCCGAAACGAAGGACTGACGACCGTCACCGTTTCCCAGCGCGCGACCGCGATCAAGCATTGCGACCTAATAGTGGTGCTGGACGACGGCAAGATCGCGGGCATGGGCAAGCACGAAGAACTCATCGATACCTGCGAAGTGTACAGAGAAATCTGCCTGTCGCAAAACAAAGAGGAGGAATTGAAAAAATGAACACCTCCGCAAAGACTATGAAAAAGAACGCGGACAAAAGAAGCGACGGCGCGGCAATCAGGCACCTTCTGAAATACGCGAAACCCTATGTGCCGGTTATCCTGCTCGCACTCCTGTTCTCGGCGATTCAGATCGCGGCGACGCTGCTCGCGCCCGTAATCATCGGCAGAACCGTCGACTACATTATCGGCGAAAACAACGTCGACTTCGGCGTTATCTTCAAGAACGCAGGCATACTCGGCGGACTGATCGCGGCGGCGGTGCTGTTCCAGTATCTCTCGTCGCTGTGCATCAACTTCGCGTCGTTCCGCACGATCCGCGACCTGAGAAAATACGCTTACGACAAACTCAACGACGTACCCCTCTCCTACATCGACAGCCGCTCGCACGGCGATCTTATGTCGAGAGTAGGCAGCGACATCGACCAGATTTCCGACGGGCTTATTCAGGGCTTTTCGCAACTGTTCACCGGCGTCGTCACGATAATCGGCACGCTCGCATTCATGCTGTCGGTCAACTGGCTGATCGCGATCGTGGTCGTTCTCATCACTCCGCTGTCGCTGTTCGTGGCATATTTTATTGCCAGGGGCTGCCACAATATGTTCGCGATGCAGGCGCAAAAGCGCGGCGAACTATCGGGACTTGTCACCGAAATGTTGTCAAATCAACGCGTGGTCAAACTGTTCGGATACGAAAAGCGCGCGGAAGAACGTTTCGCCGGCATCAACGGCGAACTCAAAATCTGGGGGCAAAACGCCGCCTTCTACTCGGCAATGGTCAACCCCTGCACGCGTTTCGTCAATAACGTGGTTTACGTCGCGGTGTGCGTGCTGGGCGCGTACCTCGTGATCCGCGGCGACGGAATACTGGGCATGAGCGCGTTCACCGTGGGCGGACTGTCCTGTTTCCTCTCCTACGCCAACCAGTATACCAAGCCATTCAACGAAATCACCGGCGTCGTGACCGAACTCCAGACCGCGACCGCCGCGGCTAACCGCGTGTTCGAGCTTTTAGAGGCACCGGTGCAGAGTTCGGACGCGGGACTTCCAAAGCTCACGAACGCGAACGGCAATATCGAAATCGACGACGTGTACTTCTCCTACGTACCAGAAAAACCGCTTATTCAGGGCTTTTCGCTGTCGGTAAAAAGCGGTCAGCGAGTGGCGATAGTAGGTCCTACCGGTTGCGGCAAGACCACTCTCATTAACCTGCTGATGCGCTTTTACGATCCCGGCAGCGGCGTTATCCGCGTCGAGGACAAGGACATCACGACCGTGACGCGCAGGTCGCTCAGACTGTCCTACGGCATGGTTTTGCAGGACACCTGGCTGAAAAAAGGCACCGTACGCGACAATATCGCGTTCGGTAAACCCGACGCCACCGAAGAAGAGATCGTCGCGGCGGCGAAAGCGGCGCACATCCACGGCTTTATCACGAGGCTGGAACACGGCTACGACACCGTGCTCGGCGACGACGGCGGCAATATTTCGCAGGGACAGAAACAGTTGTTCTGTATCGCGCGCGTATTGCTCACCCATCCGCCCATGCTTATTTTAGACGAAGCGACCTCGTCAATCGATACGCGCACCGAGATCAGGATTCAGCAGGCGTTTGAAAAACTGATGCAGGACAAAACCTCGTTCATCGTCGCACACCGCCTGTCAACCATCAAAAACGCCGACCTGATCCTCGTCATGAACAAGGGCAACGTCATCGAGAAAGGCACTCACGCCGAACTCCTCGAAAAAGGCGGCTTCTACCATAATCTCTACAACTCCCAGTTCGAGCATTAGCGACGATAACCGTACAAATACAAACGCCCGCGAGAAAATTTCATCTCGCGGGCGTTCTTTGTTGCGATTTTATTCCTTTTCGCCGTTGTCTTTATCCTTGTCGTCATCGTCGTCGCGGTGGCGGCGGAAAAGCGATTTGTCTTTATCTTTGTCCTCGTCGTCATCGGGTTTTTCCTTGACGGTGACTTTGACTTCCTGAACGTGTTTCGCGCTCGCCTTGGTTACTTCGATTTCGAGATCGTCTACTTCCACTTTCTCGCCCGCCTCGGGGATCTTATCCATAAGTTCGGTGACGTAACCGGACACGGTAGTCGCGTCGATGTTCTGCGGCGCGGGCAGTTCGAGGTCCTCGTACATGTCCTCGACGTTTTCGTTGCCAGAAACTATGTAGGTATTGTCGTCGACTTTTCTGAACAGCACTTCCACTTCGTCGTGCTCGTCGTAAATCTCGCCCACGAGTTCCTCGATAATGTCCTCGAGCGTGACTATGCCTTCGGTGCCGCCGAATTCGTCGACGACGATAGCCATGTGCACTTTTTCCTTTTGCAGCATGCGAAGCACGGTGGAAATTTTCATGGACGGCGAAACGCACACGCTGCTCTGAATAATGCCTTTTATCGACTTGCCGCCGTCGTGAAGAAGCGCATAAAAGTCCTTTTCGTGAATAATGCCCACGACCTGATCGATCGATTCGTTATACACGGGCATACGCGAAAAACCGTTTTCGGTGAACTTCTCGTAGATCGATTCCATGTCCGCGGCTTCTTCCACCGCGACCACGTTTACGCGCGGAATCATGACGTCCTTTACGTCGAGGTCCTCAAACTCTATTGCCGAGCGGATAAGTTGCGATTCGTGTTCTTTCAGTTCGCCCTCGTTCTCGGCGGTTTCGACTATGGTGAGAAGTTCGCCTTCGGTGACGGTCGAGGTTTTTTCAAACTTGAAAATCTTTCTGAGCAGCCACTTCCACCCGCCGAACACGAGGTTTATGGGCGTAAGAACCACCATAAGCACGCGAAGAAGAGGATAGAACAGCATAGCGTATTTTTCGGGATTTTCCTTGGCGAACATTTTGGGCGTGATTTCGCCGAAAATCAGCACCGTCACGGTCATGACGATAGTGGAAATCGTGGTCGAAAGTCCCGCGTCGGAAGTAATCAGTCTGCCGAAAAACAACGTGCCCAACGACGCACTGAGGATATTGACGATATTGTTGCCGACGAGAATCGTCGAGAGCAACTTGTCGAAATTCCCGGTGAGTTTAAGCACGGTGCCGGCACGCTTGTTGCCGTCCTGCGACATATTGAGAAGTCTGATTTTGTTGACCGACGTGAAAGCCATTTCCGCGCCGGAAAAGTATCCGGAAAACAGCACGCAAACGATGATAGCGATTAGTATGCCTATTTGAGATCCGTCCATATAAAGTTTATTCTACTCCGAAAGGTGATTTTTGATTTTACAACGAAAAAACGCCGCGCAAAAAACGCCGCTTAAAAAGTCGATCCCTCTTTAAGTTTATTTACCGAAACGCACCGTCGTAAGGGTACGTCGCCTTGGTTGTCGCTTTGAGTTATCATTGCAAGAATTCTACCTTGTGCACGATTATATCATAGTAATCCCGAAAAATCAAGGGTTTTGAGTATATTTATGCGGATAAACGATAAGGTTTTACGGAATTTCCGGATATTTTTGCCCGTTCAGGGCTTTGATTCCCGACCTGAATCCGCGTAAAAATCTTTTGTCCTCGTCGGAAACCCGACAGGATTCGATCGCTTTTTGCACCGCTTTGCCCGTTGTCAGGGGCGTAAAATCGCCGCGGACAAGCGAGGCGAGCGTTTCGTCGCGACGCTTTATTATCAGCACGCTGAGTCCCCACGCCACCGCCGTGTCGACATAATAGTCGCCGGGCGTAATTTCCCGATAAATATCGAGGACGCGGCCGGAATACTCGTCGTTCATATAGTGATCGAGCAGCATCACAGCCAGAAACCTGCGCGCGAAAACCGCTTCGGCGTTTTTGAGCGGCTCGTACTTTTTCAAAAACTCCGCGCGGTGTTTTTTTATCGTTTTCAGCGACGAAGTTATCGTGTCGACGTGCGCCCAGTTGTCAAACAGCGGCAGCATAAAATCGATCTTTTCTTTCAGTTCGTCCGTGTCCTCGATATAACCCGCGGCAAAACCGTACACAAGCACTTCTTCGAACGAGCAAAACTCGGTGGCGGCGAGTATCGCCGCTCTTCCCTCGTCCCCGGCGTTTTTCGCGATTCCGCGCAAAACAGGCACGCGTATTCCTTCGATTTTATATGCGGTGGGCGTCAGCCGGCGCTGAAAAACGGCGTAATCGTTGTCGATCGCGCCGTTCATTTCGGTTCGTATTATATCCGGTAATTTCACTTTTTGAGTTCTTCGACCATTTTCACGAGGTCGCCCACGGTTTTCGCCTCGATCTTGTCGGGGAATTTGATGCCGAATTTCTTTTCCACCGCCATTGCGATCTGCACGACGTCGAGCGAGTCGAAGTCGAGCGACTCGAAGGTATCTTCGGGTTTAAGATCCACGTCGCCGACATAATCGTTCGCTATTTTGTTGATTTCCGCTAAAATATCCATAATTTTTCCTCCGTAACGCCGCAAATCGGCATCGGTTTTTCTTTGATTATACTCCTATCCGCAAAATATGTCAAATGTTAGGGGCATTTAACTATCGCTGATAATTTTTGCGGACGGGCGATTTACTTGCTTTCGTGCGGCGGAGCAAACTCGTCGGGTTCGGTCAGCGAATACTTCGGCACGCGAACTTTCCTCAAATATTCCGCAAAAGCAACGCTGTCGTGTATATCGTCCGGCACGAAAGTCGCGCTTCTCAGTTTGTGCCAGTCATAATGAGTGTCGCCGCCGCAGGTCACGACAAGGTTATGCGCGTCCGCAAGTGAGAGCACTTCCTTTTCGCAGGTGGTCTGAAAACCTATGCAGCCGTTGATCTCATATCCGTCCACGTCCTCGGGCGGCTTCGGCGTGTGGTGCTGTTCGGTGCGGAACGGGTGCGCCTGAATAAGCAAGACGTTATGCTCGCGGCAGATCGCGTGCAAGGTTTTGAGGTCGAGGTCGCAAAGCATGGGCGTTTCGCGAAGAAACTTTTCCGTCACGCCCACGAGGATATAATCGGCGTAATTCGCGTTCAGCACTTCCATGGGGAAACGGTCGCGCATATACTGCGTGTACGGCGCGAACAGCGAAACTTCGGCTCCGAGCCACGCTTCCATGCCGCGACTCTCGCACTCTTTTTTCATTTCGTAATAACCCTCGATAAAACGGTCGAGCCATTCTTTTTCGTTTACGCCGTTGTGCTCGATGTACGCGCGCGAATAATGGTTTGTCAGCATTACCGCGTCGAATCCGCACTTGTGATACTTTTCGGCGGCGGCTGCGGCGGTGAGCCGCGAACAACAACTGACGGGAGCGGTGTGCAAGTGAGTTTCTGCTTTCTTCATTTTTCGCTTTCGATGACCTTCTTTACTTCATCCAGTGTAGGTATGCTCTGTGCCGCGCCTTCGCGGGTGATCGTGATGGACGAAGCGACCGAAGCAAATCTCGCCGCGTCTTCCAGCGTGTCGCCGGCAAGGTACCTCAGTACCGTCGCGCCCACGAACGTATCGCCGGCGGAAGTCGTGTCCACCGCCGTGACTTTCCGGGGCTCTATCGGCGTAATGGTCTGCCCGTCGGTGACTACCGCGCCGCGGCTTCCCATGGTGATGATGACGCGTTTGACGCCGAGCCGATACAACTTTTTGACCGCGAGCGCGATATGCACGTCGCTGTCGAGGCTCACTCCCGTGAGAATTTCGGTTTCGCTCTCGTTGGGCGCGATAATATCAACGTTTTTGAGTAATTCTTCGTCAAGCGGTACCGCGGGCGCGGGATTGAGCACGACCAGCATGCCTTTTTCTTTTGCCGTCGCCGCGGCATAAGCCACGATTCCGAGCGGGATTTCGAGTTGCATGACCAGCGCGTCGCCGGGCTTAGCGTTTTTCAGTCCCTCGTCAACGTCCGCTTTCGTCACGGCATGGTTCGCGCCTTTATACAGGATAATGCGGTTGTCACCGCCCTCGATGATTATCATCGCAATGCCGCTAGGGACTTCCGCGCGGGTGACCATGCTCTCGTCCACGCCCATATTTTTGAGGTTGGCTTTCAGCGCGTCGCCCGTTTCGTCCGGACCGACCTTGCCGATCATAGCGACCTTGCCGCCGAGTTTGGCGATCGCGACCGCCTGATTCGCGCCTTTGCCGCCGGGATTGACATAGTACTTGTCCGCAGTCAGCGTTTCGCCGTTTACAGGCATATACGGCACTTTCGCCACCATATCCATATTGATACTGCCCAAAACGTAAATCATCGAACGTTCTCCTTTTTCGTTGAATATTTACTTTGTTTCCTCGTTGAGTTCGGGGCGGCGCGACTGCGAACCGGTCGGGTTCTTGATCGAGTACGCCACGTTTATGAGATGGTCTGCGATTCTTTCCAGCGCGGAAATCAGCGCGAAGAAGTATGTGCCGCGCTCCACCGCGCAATCGCCGCTGTTAAGCCGCTCGATATGGCTGACGCCGAGATCGTCCTTCATCTCGTCCACTTCGTTCTCTATCGCGGAAATGCGGGAAAGAACGACGTAATCGCGATGCTCGAACGCATGCATGCTGAGGTCGTACATGTTCATGACCTTGTTGTACATCTGCAAGAGTTCGGCGTTCGCCGTGTCCGAAAAAGTCACGTTCTCTTTTCCCATTTCGGCGGCTTGCTCGGCGAAGTTCTCCGCGTGATCGCCTATTCTCTCGAGATCGCTTATGACGTGGTGATATGCGCCGACAAGTTTTTCGTCGTGTTCGGACAGGCTGGTGGACGCGAGTTTTATGAGGTATGCCACCACGCCGTGGTAAATGCGGTTGATTATCGACTCGTTCTTTTCGATCTTCTGGCGGTTTACGTAATCGCCGCGGATCAGCGCGCCTGCCGACAGTTCGAGATTTTCTTTCGCCAGTTCCGACGCATACATGATTTCTTTCTGTACCTGCGCGACTGCGATAGGCGGCGTGGAAAGCAGGCGATCGTCGATATAGCGGAAGCGGAACTCTTCTTCTTTCTTCGCGGGTTTGTCGCGCACGATAAACTCGGTAATTTTAACGAACTGATTGATAAACGGCAAAAGTATCGCGGTCGTAATAAGGTTGAAAGAGAAATGAAACCAGGCAATCTGCCATTGCGGTCCGCCCAGATGCGAGAGAACATTTACTACGGGCGTGCGGAATATCCAGATTATCGCCGTGAAGATGATAGTACCCACGACATTGAATAGAAGGTGGAAAAACGCCGTTCTTCTCGAATTGGTATTCGTGCCGATGGACGCGATGATCGCCGTCACGCACGTTCCGATATTAGTTCCGAGAATGACGAACAAGCCGCTGTCCACGCGCATCGCTCCCGCGCCTACCATTATGATTACCAAACCGGTGGTTGCGGTCGAACTCTGGATAATTCCCGTAAACGCCATTCCTATAAGTATCAGAAGAAGCGGAAAATCGACCACTTCGAACGCGTGCTTGACCGAATCGGTGATCGCCGACTCTCCCGAGAACGCGCCGCCCATTGACTCGAGTCCCACGAACATAAGTCCCAGACCGCATAGTATGCCGCCGGTTTTCTTGACGTTGTCGTTGGTAAAAAACGTCATCATTATGCCGATAAACGCCAGAAGCGACGCATAAAGGTTGATGTTCAGCGACGACAGCGAGATGACGAAGCCCGACAGCGTCGTGCCGATATTCGCGCCCATGATGATCGACGCCGCCTGCGTCAGCGTGATAACTCCCGCATTGACAAGACCTATCGTCATGACGGTGGACGCCGACGAACTGTTGACGAT
>CAKQVV010000004.1 GCA_934277845.1 uncultured Clostridia bacterium | reverse complement strand
CGGCAGGTGTTGCCCGTGCAAACGAACGTAATGCGGATTTTATCGGGCTTCGCAGCGGATTTTTTCGCTGCGGTTTTCGGCTTTTTCGCCTTGGTTTTTTCAGGTGACTCCTTCATCAGACGGTTTTTCCTCCCGCGGCTTTAATGAGGCGGTTGGCAACCGACGCGCCCAAATCCCGCTCGTCCGCGCCTTCGCACACGACCGCGTCGTAACCTTCCGCGTCGGCGTCGCGAAGAAACGCGAACAGGTTGTGCGCATAGTCGGCGTAATTCCTGCCCGCAAGCCGGACGTTTCTCTCGCCCATTTCCGGCGCGGTGTCGTCGAGCGCGACGATAAGCGTCTTTTTACCTTCGCCGGTAAGCGTATCGTAAGCCGCTTTCATTCTGCAGGCAAGTCCTTCCCCGGGGACGGCGACGAAAACTTCGGCAAGCGGCGAATAATGCTTGTATTTCATGCCGGGGCAAAGCGCGACTTTGCTGTTGCGGACGATCTCTATTTCGCCTATCGCGGCTTCGAGAGTTTCGATCGGCATGCCGCCGGCGCGAAGAAGCCGAGGCCGGTCGGCAGTGAAATCGATGACGGTGGACTCGACACCCACCTCACAATCTCCGCCGTCGAGGATTGCGGGGATTTTGCCGTTAAGGTCGTTGTAAACGTGCGCCGCGCCGGTGGGACTGGGGCGCGTGCTGGTATTCGCGCTGGGGGCGCAAACGGGCACGCCGGCGCGTGCGATGAGCCCCAACGCGACGGGATTGTCCGGCATGCGGATCGCGACGGTTTTCAGTCCGCCGGTCACGTTGTCCGGCACGATTTCTTTTTTCGGAAGCACGATCGTGACCGGACCGGGCATAAATCTGTCCATGACGATTTTCGCTTTTTCGGGGATAACCGCCGCAAGCATATTCACCGTTTCTTTGTCCGCGATATGCACGATGAGCGGATTGTCCGACGGTCGACCTTTCGCCGCGTAAATCTTGATTGCGGCAAAAGGATCGAGCGCGTTCCCGCCCAAACCGTACACGGTTTCGGTGGGAAAAGCCACGAGTTCGCCGCGTCTTAAAAGTTCGGCGCAGATTTCCAGATTTTCGGTTGTCGGACGGTAGATTTCCGTTTTCATTCTTTATACGACCTGTGTAACGATTTATCGGATTTGAGTTTATTCACGCGCGTTTTTGTCGATAATCCCGACATGAAAAAATTTGCTTATTACGTCGACGGCGTGTTGTCGAAAACTGTTTGTTTTTTTATGGGTGCGGTGATCGCGGGATATTACGTCAGCGGATTAGCCGCTCTTTTCGCGTTCGCACTCACGTTTTCGCTGTGCGTGTCCGAAGTCTACATGCACGTTCTCTACGGCAGGAAACCGAAGAAAAACTTTGCCGGCACAGACGCGGTAAAGACGAAATTCTGTTACGAATCCGACCGTACCGCGCTCGATTATTTCTTTGACGCGCTGTCGGAAAAACGCACGGTAAGGCGCGAGGACACTTTTCTCGGCGTGGGCGACGTCGCGTTCTTTTGCCGGCTGAAACCGGTTTCGCCCGCTCCCGATTACGTTGTGGACGCGGCTGCACTGGCGGCAAGTCGCGGATACAAACGCGCGGTTATCGCGGCTTTTTCCGTGTCGCCCGAAGCCGCCGCGACAGCCTCGGAAATTTCGTATATCGACGTCCGTATTTTAGACGGCGCGGAAACGGCAAGGCTGCTTTCTTCTCTCGGCGCACTGCCGGAATACGAGCCGAAAACCAAAGCCCGCAAGCCGATCAAGACGGTTTTTGCCGCCGCTCTGTCAAAAGGACGGGCAAACGCCTATATTTTCGCGTCGGTACTTTTATTCGTTTTCTCGCGGTTCGTCCGGCACTCGATTTATTATATCGTGGCGGCGGTCGCGCTCTTCGCGTTGGGGCTTGCCGTGCGTTTCATTCCGCGCACGAGCAAAAAGGGAAAAACCCGCGCGTGATTTATCGCGGGTTGTTTTCGTCGTTGCCGGTTTTTTCGGATGCGGTTTCGCTTTTATCCCCGACCTTGTCATCCGTCGCGTCGTCGGCATTTTTACCGTCGTTTTCGGGTTTGCCTAGCGGATTATCGCTGTTTTCGTCGTTCTCGCCGCTGTATTTGTCGCGTGACATCCACACTATGAGGAACAGCGCCAGTCCTATTCCGCCCGAGAACAGCGTGATTATGCCGATCATGCCGCTCAAAAGCGTCCTGTCGACGAAATACGCCACCAGCGATACCGAAAATATCGCCATGAACACGAGCGCGATTATCGCTGTTACTCTTCTCGATTTCTTGTCCATACCGAAAGTATAACACACGCGCGGAGATTGTGCAAGCAATCGGCGGCTTAATTATGGTTTATTCGGTTTTTCGGGCGGTTTTGGGATTAAAGATCGTCCGCGTCCTGCTCGGGCACGGAATAGTTCGGATCGGTGACCACGCCCGTATAACTTCCGCCCGGATCGGTTGCGGGCGATGACAGCGTCCTGCCCGCTCCCGTCGCGATTTTCAGTCCTCTCCTTTTCATTTTCCCGTAATACGTTTTGTTTTTCATATTCGTAGTGTATGCAAAGTAGTAAATAATTATAAGGTCGATTATCCGTTCCATGTCGGGGATTCCACGCGGGATGCTTGTGCATTTGCTCTGAATGACGGGGGTAGAACAGAAAGGATACGTTTTTATCCCCTCATCAGTCACTTCGGGACAGCTTCCCCCCCAAGGGGGGGGAAGCAAAGCTTTTCGGTTGCCACGCGATACATTTATCTATACCAAACTGTCGACCTTAAAAGAGTTGCGGGGTCCGGGACACAACCGAAAGTGTCCCGGTGACTTTTTTTGCTTCTTTTTTTCTTCATCTGAAAAAAAGAAGTATTACGATAACTTACTATTTCCGTAATACTTTCAATCTTAAAGATAAAGTCCGTTCTTATTGCCGAGGATCCTCACGCGCTACGCGCTCAGGATGACGGGGAAAACGAAAACTTTTTGTTACTTTTCTACAAATACCTTATCACAAAAAATTCGGGTTATAGGGCGAATTACCGCTCTTACATCATCACACGCATCACAAAGCACCCGATTACGCAACCGAGGAAAGTTGCGATCAGGGCGACGGGAATGGCGTAACGCAGGTTTTTCACCGAACTTTTGGAAAAGTAAATGGACGAGAGATAGAATACCGTTTCGCTTGATCCGTAAATGATCGACGCGCACAAGCCGATATACGTATCGGTACCGTAACTGACGTAAATACCGTCCAGTACCGCCATCGCGCCCGCACCCGACAGCGGACGCACCAGCATCAGCTCGGTCAGTTCTTTGGGTATGCCGAAAAACTCCGTGACAGGCGCGGCGAACGCGCTTATCTTTGCCGAAACGCCGCTTGCCCGCATGAGTTCCACCGCCGCCATGACGGTGAGCAGGTACGGAAAGACTTCCGCCATCAGCGACAGCGCGCTTTTCGAGCCCTCGACAAACGCCGAATAAGCGTTCGTTCTGCGGCACGCCGACAACGCGAGCACGGTGAGAAAAATAACGGGAATAACGTAAGAAGTCATGCTTTACCGCCCGATCTTGCTTTACCGTCAAACAGCGGCTGTCCGGTCAATCCGTTCTCCGCGTTTTTCGCTTTACGGAACTTCCGCGGTATTTCGCCGAAAACTTTTGATGAGACCTTGACCAACACCACGCCCAGTATCGTAGAAACCGCGGTGGATACCGCGCACGGCAGCAAAAACGCGGTGGGAGCGGTCGAACCGCGGGCTATGCGCATGCCTATCACCGTGGACGGAATCAGTTGCAGCGAGGTCGCGGAAATCACGACCAGCATTATCATATTCGTCGTGGCGTAAGGCGTTTTCCGATCCATCGAGCAAATCGCGTTTATGCCCATGGGAGTGGCGGCGTTCCCAAGCCCCAGAAGGTTAGCCGACATGTTCATCGCGATATAGCGTTCGGTTTCGGGCGATTCGCCCTTGAAAAGCCTGCGTATCACGGGACGCAGAATTTTCGCGATGAATTCCGACGCGCCCGTCTTTTCGAGCAGCGCGAAAAAGCCCAGCCAGAACCCGTAAGTGGAGATCAGCGTCAGCGCGAGATCGACCGCGCCTTTCGAGCCGGTTAGCAGCGCGCGGATCGCGCCGTCGGGATCGGTGAACAGCATCGCCGTCGTGCCCGCGAAAACTATCAGAAACCAGATTATATTCATAAAACCTCGTGTCGCTTCGGTAAAACATCCGAAACGGTTTTGCGTTTTTAATATGTATATTCGCATGTATCGCGAAATATTTGACCGTATCGGACGCGGAAAACGGAGAAAAGCGGCGCACCCCGGGCGTTTTCGATTGCTTTTTTGAGACGGAACGGATATAATATACGATAGCGCGAGGAAAACCGGCGTGTTTTCGGTCGCCCGCGCAAGAAACCGTCGGAGTTTACGGCGGGGAGGTAACGACATGGAAAACGAAAAGAAAACTTATTATATCACCACTCCTATTTACTATCCGAGCGGCAAGTGGCATTTAGGTCACAGTTACACTACGGTGTGCTGCGACGCGCTCGCCCGCTATAAACGTATGCGCGGTTTCGACGTGTTCTACCTTACCGGCACCGACGAACACGGGCAGAAGATAGAAAAACGCGCCGCCGAGGCGGGCGTAACGCCCAAAGCGTTCGTCGACGAACTCGTGGACAACATCAAGGAATTATGGAAACTTCTCGACATTTCCTATGACAAGTTTATCCGCACTACCGACGATTACCACGTCAAAGCGGTACAGAAGATATTCAAACAACTCTACGATCAGGGCGATATTTACAAGTCGCGTTATAAGGGCAAGTACTGCACGCCATGCGAATCGTTCTGGACGGAAAGCCAGCTCGTCGACGGAAAATGTCCCGATTGCGGCAGGGAAGTCGTCGACGCCGAAGAGGAAAGTTATTTCTTCCGCTTGTCGAAATATCAGGATCGCATAAAAGAACTGCTCACCGCGACCGACTTCCTCGAGCCGTCCTCGCGCGTCAACGAAATGGTCAATAACTTCCTGAGCGAAGGACTTACCGACCTTGCGGTGTCGCGCACCGCGTTCAAGTGGGGCATACCCGTCGAGTTCGATCCCGGTCACGTCGTGTACGTCTGGATCGACGCGCTGTCCAACTATATCACCGCGCTCGGTTACGGCACGGACGACGACAGCCTTTACAAAAAATACTGGCCCGCCGACCTTCACATGGTGGGAAAGGAAATCGTCCGTTTCCACACGATAATCTGGCCGGCAATCCTTATGGCGCTGGGGCTTCCGCTCCCGAAGAAAGTGTACGGTCACGGCTGGCTGCTGCTCGGCGGCGACAAGATGAGCAAGTCCAAGGGCAACGTCGTCGATCCGTTTGTGCTCGTCGATCGTTACGGCGTGGACGCGATCAGATATTATATTCTCCGCGAAATTCCTTTCGGCGCGGACGGCGTGTACACCGACGAAGCGTTCATCACGCGCTTTAATCAGGATCTTTGCAACGACCTCGGCAATCTTACGCGCAGAACGCTCGCCATGGCTAAGCAGTACTTCGACGGCAAGGTGAACGCCGGCGGAGATCGCGGCGAGTTCGACGACGAATTTATCGCCGGAATCAATGCGCTGGACGGCAGACTCGACGCGGAAATCGAAAAACTCAACCTCTCGAAAGCGCTCGAAACGATATTCGCCGTCATCGACAAGGCGAACAAGTATATCGACAACACGCGTCCGTGGGTGCTGGCGAAGAACGAAGCGGACAAGCCGCGGCTTATGGCGGTCATTTACAACCTTTTAGAAGCGATCAGAGTGTGCGTCACCGCGCTTATGCCCTTCCTCACCCGCACGCCCGCGCTGATTTTCGAGGGACTCGGAATAGAAAAGCCCGAGTATTTCGAGGGCAATCTTATCTACGGCAAAATCAAAAACTACGAAACCAAAGAAACGGGGATACTTTTCCCCAGGCTCGATATAGCAAAGGAACTGAAAGAATTGGAAAAGATAGCCAACGCGGAAACCGCGGAAAAAGAAGTCAAAACCGAACCGAAGAAAGAGGAAGTCAAAACCGCCGCTCCCGCCGAGCCCGAGTTTGTGACCGCGGACGAGTTCTTTAAGACCAAACTCGTCGTGGGCGAAGTTCTTGCGTGCGAAAAAGTGGAGAAAGCGGACAGACTCCTGAAGTCCACCGTCAGGATCGGCGACGAGATCCGCACGATCGTCAGCGGTATCGCCAAGTTCTACACGCCCGAAGAAATGGTGGGTAAGCGCGTGGTCGTGGTTTCCAACCTCGCACCCCGCAAGATCCGCGGAATAGAGAGCCGCGGCATGTTGCTGTGCGCCGTTTCGGGCGAGGGCGAAAACGAAAAACTCTGCCTTGTTCGTCCCGAAAAGGATATGGACGGAGGCAGCGAAGTATGCTGATCGACACTCACGCGCACTTAACCGACGAAAGGTACGGCGGCGCGCGGGAGATAATCGATAATATGCAGGCGGACGGTCTGGAGAGAATAATCACCGTCGGTTACGATATCGAAAGTTCGCGCGAGTGCAGGCGTATCGCGGAAAGCAACGCCGCGATATATTTCGCCGCCGGCGTGCATCCGTCGGATTCGCAGCGGCTGACAGCCGATCCCGCGGACGAACTTATCGCGTTGAGCCGTAGTCCTAAATGTGTGGCGATCGGCGAAATCGGGCTTGACTATCATTACGACGACACCGACCGCAAAACGCAGATTTACTGGCTGGAGAGCCAACTCGAAGTCGTGGAAGGAACCGGGCTCCCCGTGTGTTTTCACGTCCGCGACGCTTACGAGGACTTTGAAACCGTTATACGGCGCAATCTCGGCAAGTTAAGGGGCGGAGCGGTACTGCATTGCTATTCGGGATCTAAAGAAACCGCCGAAAAGTTCGCAGACCTCGGGTTTTACGTTTCGTTTTCCGGCTCGGTAACGTTCTCGAACGCAAAGAAGTTTTACGACATAGTACCGATTGTTCCTCGCGACAGGATACTTATCGAAACCGACTGCCCGTACCTGGCTCCCATGCCCTATCGCGGCATGACAAATTATCCGCGTTACGTCCGCAAGCAAGCGGAGAAGATCGCGGAGATTCTGGGCGAGGACTACACGGCGATCGAACGGCTGACTACCGACAACGCGTATCGGGTTTTTACGAAAATGCAACGCGCGTGAGCGTCGGCGCATATTATTATCGGGAGCGGGGAAGACGACGAAATACTTTTTTGGAGCGCATTATGGACGAAAACTTCGTGTATCGCTACGGCGATAATCTTTACGTCAATCTTACGAATAAATGCTGCAACGACTGCACGTTCTGCATCCGTCACAACGGCGACGGAATAGGGAATAGCGGCGATCTGTGGCTCAGCCGCGAGCCGAGCGCGAAAGAGGTTATAGACGACATTAAAAAACACGGCGATTTCAACGAACTCGTGTTCTGCGGCTACGGCGAGCCGACCTACAAGGTCGCGGAAATGGTCGAAGTCGCGGCGTTCGCGCACGCTTCGGGCAAGAAAACGCGGCTCAATACCAACGGCTTGGGCAACCTTATCAACAAGCGCGACATAGTGCCCGATCTCAAAGGCGCGATCGACGAAGTGTCCGTGTCGCTCAACAGCGACAACGCCGAAGGTTACGACCGCGTTTGCCGTTCGGCTTACGGGCTGTACGCGTTCTCCGCAATGCTCGCCTTCACCGCCGAGTGCGTAAAGGCCGGCATCGACACCGTTATGAGCGTAGTCGCGGTCGACGGCGTAAATATCGACAAGTGCCGCGCCGTAGCCGAAAAGACCGGCGCGAAACTAAGAGTAAGAGAGTATATAAAGTAAAGAAAAAATAGAAAAGTAAGAGTATTTTTCTTTCTTTAATAATGTTAATATTTTTATTATATTAGCAAATTTGTATTTAATGGTGTAACTGTTACTTGTGCAAGTGAGTAACAGTTATACTTTTTTCAAACGAAGAAAAAAGTATCAAAAAAGTCGCCGAGGACACTTGCGGCTGTGTCCCCTCAGGTCGCAATTATAAATTGCTCCCCGCTTTGGCTACGAACAGTCCACCGGACTGTTCGCTTAACGCGTCGCGCCCGCAACGCTTTAAATAAAGATTATTATTTCTCTGCTGTGGGGGATTCCACGCAAATGCTTATGCATTTGCTCTGAATGACAATATAATAGTAAGGCTTCTCGTTCTATTTTAAATAATAACGCGCACTTTCCGTTTTAACGGTCATTCAGAGCGCGGCGGTACGCCGCGCGTGGAATCCCCGACATGGAACCGAATAATTATCCTTATAACTTCATGCTTATCCCGAAAGAATTCTCAAAAAGTGTATTGACATTATGTGTTTTTTAGTGTAATATATAACGAAGAAACTCCCCGAGAGTATCGAAAATATAATCCACAGGAGTGATAAATGAAAAAGAGAGTATCGATCGTTCTGACAGTTTTGTGTCTGGCAGTAATTTCCGTATTCGCGCTCGTCGCGTGCGGCGAAGAAGCTACGGGACCGAACGTACAAAACGACGGGCTAAGTTATGAACTTTACGGCGACGGGTATGCAGTTACGAGATATTTCGGGATGAACAATGAGGTTGAAATTCCCGCTACTTATGGAGGAAAAAATGTCATAAAGGTTGCGGATAAAGCATTTTATCAGGAAAGTCGGATAACGAGTGTAAAACTTCCTGAGACTATCGTCAGTATAGGTAACGAAGCTTTTTATGCTTGTCAGGGGCTTGAAAAAATAAATATTCCTGAAAACGTAACGAGTATCGGCGATAAGGCGTTCATGTTATGTGAAAAAATTGCCGGGATCGATTTCCCGGATAAGATAACTTATATCGGAAGCGATGCCTTCAATTCTTGCCGGGGAATAATAAATATAACGTTGCCGGACAGCTTAACTCGAATAGAGAGCGGAACGTTTGTTAATTGTTGCAGACTTCGGGACTTGAAAATACCGAATAGCGTAACCGAAATAGGATCGCACGCATTCGAATCTTGCACCGGTTTGATGAGCGTAACGATACCTGCGAGCATAACCGGAATCGGTGAATATGCGTTCGGATGGTGCTATCGCTTGGTGGAAGTCCGCAATTTGTCTGCAATCGAGATCGATAAAGGATCTGAGAACGGCGGCTGTGTCGCATATTATGCTAATGACGTGTACGTCGACGAAACTACGCCGAGTAAAATTTCCGAAAACAATGGTTTTGTAATATATAACGAAACAGACGGAACAAAAAGTTTGATAAATTATATCGGAAGTGAAGAAAAACCGATCATTCAACCGGAAATAACAGGAATAAGAAAATACGCTTTTTATCAGGTTGAAGGAGTAACCGAAATAGAGATTCCGGATCGGATGACGCGAATAGAAGAATTTACGTTTGCCGGATGCTGCGATTTAAGAAAAGTGACGATTCCCGATAGTGTAACCGATATTGATATGGATGCATTTATGGGATGTGTCGAAATGAAAAATATAACTATACCGGAAAGCGTAACGATTATTTCGTCCGGTGTTTTTGCCGGTTGCAACAATCTCGAAACTATTTATTGCGAGGCGGAAAGTCGTCCGAAAGGATGGGACGGAGTATGGGACAGTTTTTGTCCTGCCGAGGTCGTGTGGAATTATAACGGCGGAGCGGCGGTTTAATATTCCGTCAAAATAAATTGTACATTATTGCGGTTTTAAGGATAGCAAAATAGGTCGGCGCGACGGCGTTGACCTTTTGCTTTTTTGGGTGTATAATTCGGGTATAAAAATTAAAAAACCGCGACGCAGCCGGAATATCCGCCCGAACTTTCGAGCTTGTTTCAAATCGCGCGGGGAAAAGAGGAGAAAATATGTTCAAGGTGAAAAAACCGATATTCGGTTCTAACTACTATCCCGAGGCATGGGACCGCTCGGAAGTTGACAAAGATCTCGATCTTATGGTTAAACTCGGGCTTAACTGCGTGCGTATCGCGGAGTTCGCCTGGGCGACGATGGAACCTGCGGACGGAGAGTTTGATTTTTCGCTGTTCCGCGAAGTGGTAGATAAATGCCGCGACCGCGGAATTTCCGTGATTATGGGTACGCCCACGGCTTGCCCGCCGCGCTGGCTGGCAAACAAGCACCCCGAAATCTTTGCGGTGGGCATGGACGGAGTGCGGCAGACGATAGGCGGCAGGCGCGATATTTGTCAGAACAGCGAAGTTTATCTTAGGTACTGCGACCGCATTGTCGAGGCTATGGCGAAAGAGTTCGGGCGGGACGAAAACGTCATCGGCTGGCAGATCGACAACGAAATCGAGCCGGATCGCGGAAACCTCGGCGCGATGGGCTGCGTTTGCGACGACTGCGAGAAAAAGTTCCGCGGGTATATGGGAAAGCAGTACGACGGCGATATAGACGTGCTCAATCGCGAGTGGGGCACAAACATTTTTTCGATGAAGTACGACTCGTTCGACGACCTCTCGAAACCCGCGCCGCACGTATGGGCGCACCCGTCGTACAACAAGTGGTGGATAAAGTTTCAGAACGACGCGCAACTTGATTTTATCAGGCGTCAGTACGACATAATCGCGAAGTATTCCTCCGCGCCGATCGGGCATGACAGCATGCCTATATTCAATCTCGATTACGATCGGTTGTCGCACGACATGGATATAATGCAGTTCAATCACTACAACGACGTAAGCAATTTCCGCGGCGCGACTTTCTGGTACGACCTTATGCGCCCGGCGAAAAACCGTCCGTTCTGGGTGACCGAAACTTCGTGCTGCTGGAACGGCTCGACCGAAGCCAACGGCATGCGCCCGAAAGACTTTAACAACGCCAACGTGTGGTTGTCGGTGCTGCTCGGCGCGGAACTGGTCAACTACTGGCTGTGGCGTTCGCACTACGGCGGACACGAACTCATGCACGGCGCGTGCGTCGCGTCCTGCGGCAGACCGTTCCACGTGGAAAACGAAATCAAAGAACTGGCGGCAGAACTCGACGCGACTTCCGATATTATCACGCGAACCAAGCCCGTGACGAGCGGCATCGCGCTCCATTGCTCGACGCCTGCGCTCGAAACATTCCGTTTCCAGCGCATGTCGCAGGGTTTCGATTACCGCCGCGATCTCGAAAAGTACTTTTACGATCCGCTGGCGGATATCCAACTTCGCCCGGACGTCATTACGCCGTCGCACCCCGTGGACGAATACAAAGTCGTTTTCACGCCGTTTATGCCTGACCTTACCGAAACCGATCTTATTACCCGCATGCTCGACTGGACGAAAAAGGGCGGTACCTGGGTAGTCGGTCCCATGTCCGACAACCGCAATCGCTCGGGCGCGAAGTTTACCGACCGCGCTCTCGGCTCGCTGGAGGAAATCGCGGGCGTAAGACAGGAATTCTATCTGCCGAAAGGCGAAACTTATCCGATAAAGTTCGGTTGCGGCGCAGTCGGCAATTCGCTGTCCGTGTTTTACGAGGCTTACACCGTGTCGGATAAAGCCGAAACAGTCGCGGAATTTTCCGACGGCGAGTATATAAAAGGCTATTCGGCGATCACGTCCACACCCTGCGGCAAAGGCAAAATAGTTATTCTGGGATTTGTGCCGGATGCCGCGACTTTGGGCGAGTTTACGAAGTTCCTTGCCGCGGAAAAGGGCGTGAAACCCGTTACTGTCGCGGACAAAAATATCGTAACCGTTATCCGCGAGGGCGAGGGAATGCGCGTGTTCGCCGCGATTGAAACCTCGCACGAGGGCGGCTCCGTCACCGTGCCGCTTAGCGGCGTGAACGCGTTCGACGGCAAGGCTTACGCCGCGGGCGAAACGGTAGTTCTTCCGCCTTACGGCAAGCTGCTCGTGGCGGAGAAGTAATTAAAGAAAGCAAAAGGATAATTACTTGTTCCATGCAGGGGATTCCACGAACCCGACGAACGCAAAATCGTTCGTCGGGTTCTCTGAATGACAAGGTAAAAGTAAAGCTGTGCGTTTTATTTAAAATTATAACGTGCTGTTTCCGTTCTTAAACGTCATTCAGAGGAGTAAGGCATAGCCCCCGTCATTATGGGCTATGTCTTACGACGTGGAATCCCATGCACGGAACGACTAATCAATCCGCATAAAAAACGAGCGCCCGTGATAATCGCGAGCACCCGTTTTTTAGTATTTACTTTTTTCCGATTGTTTCCTGCTTCCCCGAAACCTTACTTAATAACGAGTTTGGCAAGGTTGGCTAGAGCCGCGACGAGGGAGAGAACGCCGCCCACGATCGCGCCGTAAGCGAGAGTAAGGCTGGCTTTAATGTCGCTGCCGATGAAAGTGAACAACTTCTGTAAATCTTCGTTGGGGATCGAGTACTGCACGGTGAGGAAGAAGAACACGCCCGCTACGCCGAATGCCGCAGCAGCGATGAAGTTTGCGAACTTACTTCCCTTGCCGAGCGCCGCAAGGACGGAGAACACAACGCCTGCGAGTGCGAGTATGTAGGTGAGCATGTTCATAAACGAGAAGTTGAAAATCGTCGCTTTGATTTCCGTACCGATAATGGGCAATTTGGTAACTTCGGTGTAGCCGAACGCGACCTGCATGCCGGTGTAGGTCGTTTCGCTGTCCTTGACGCCCACCGCGGGCAGGAACATCATGCATATCGCCGCCAGTCCGAGTACTGCCGCAACAAACGCGACGATCGTGTTGATTTGCTTGTTTGCTTTTTTCTTTGCCATGGTTTTACCTCCTCATATAGGCAAGTTAGTTCTATAAGTATATCATAAAATTTCGCGTAACGCAAGCGGAAAAACGCTTTCCGGCGATACGAATTCGCATTATCGTATAATCCGACGTTTTTCCGGCTTATCCGACGTTGTCCGACACAGGCGGCGTCGCAAAATCCGCATACATACCCCTAGGAAACGTTTTTCGCGCGTTCTAGGGGCAATTTTGAGCCTTAAAAACGATGCTTATAAAAATAAAGTAGTTTTTTAATCCCGTAAACGCGCTAAAATGCTTTTCTTTTTCGCGAAATCGTGGTATAGTTATAGCAAGGCAATTCGATAAAGCCGAAAATCGGGAGATAATTATGTCTGATAAAATCGATAACAATTACGACTCAAGCGAAATTCAGGTACTCGAAGGACTGGAACCCGTCCGCAAGCGTCCCGGTATGTACATCGGCTCGACGGACGAGAGGGGGCTTCACCACCTTATCGTCGAGATAGTCGACAACTCGGTCGACGAATCGCTCGCAGGCTATTGCGACACCATCACCGTGGAGATCACGCGCGAAGGCGCGGTCGCCGTCACCGATAACGGCAGAGGCATACCTATCGATATTCACCCCAAAGAGGGCGTTTCCGCGGTGCAGGTCGTGCTTACCAAACTTCACGCCGGCGGAAAGTTCGGCGGCGGAGGATACAAGGTGTCGGGCGGACTTCACGGCGTGGGACTTTCCGTCGTCAACGCGCTGTCCGAATGGCTGGAAGTCGAGGTCAGAAAAAACGGCAGGATCTGGCGTCAGCGTTATATGCGCGGCGTTCCCATGCGCGAACTTACGCCCGTGGGAGAAACCGCCGAAACGGGCACGAAAGTCACGTTCTATCCGGATGCCGAAATCTTTGAAACCACCGAGTTCAATTACGACACGGTGCGCACGCGCCTTCGCGAAGTCGCTTACCTTAACAAGGGACTGAAAATCAACCTTATCGACAATCGCCCCGGGCAGGAAAAGAACGAAACTTTTCATTACGAAGGCGGCATACTGGATTTCGTAGACTACCTCAACCGCGCGAAAGAAACGCTGTTTCCCAGGTCGCTGTATATCGAAAAGGAATACAAAACTTCGTCCGTCGAGATCGCGATGCAGTACAACGACAGTTACAACGAAGTCATGTACTCTTATGCGAACAACATAAACACGGAAGAAGGCGGCACGCACCTGGTCGGCTTTAAGAACGCGCTCACCCGCGTGCTCAACGACTATGCTCACGCCGAAAAACTCGTCAAGGAAGATTTCAAACTCACAGGCGAGGACGTCCGCGAAGGCTTGACCGCGATCGTTTCCGTCAAACTCGAAGAGCCGCAGTTCGAGGGACAGACCAAGACGAAACTGGGCAACTCGGAAATGCGCGGAATAGTCGAAAAAGCGCTTACCGAGGGCTTGGGGACTTATCTCGAAGAGAATCCGAAAGAAGCCAAAGACCTGATAATGAAAACGGTCACGGCGCAAAAAGCGCGCGACGCGGCGAGGGCGGCGAGAGAATCCACGCGGCGCAAGGGCATACTCGAATCGACGACGTTGCCCGGTAAACTCGCCGACTGTACCGATAAGGACGCAAGCCACTGCGAAATCTACCTCGTCGAGGGCGACAGCGCGGGCGGCACGGCAAAGCAGGGCAGAGATCGCAGGTTCCAGGCGATACTTCCCCTTCGCGGCAAGATCCTCAACGTCGAGAAAGCAAGACTGACGAGAATCATGGAAAACGCCGAAATCCGCGCGATGATCACGGCGTTCGGCTGCGGCATCGACGAAGAGTTCGACGAAAGCAAACTCCGCTATGACAAGATAATCTGCATGACCGATGCCGACGTCGACGGCTCGCACATCAGAATATTGCTGCTCACGTTCTTTTTCCGCTTTATGCGCCCGCTTATCGAGCGCGGTCACGTCTATATCGCGCAACCGCCGCTTTATAAATGCACCAAGGGCAAGACTGTGGAGTACTGCTATACCGACGAAGAACTCCGCGCCGCGTCCGAGCGACTCGGCAAACCCGAAGTCCAGCGTTACAAAGGTCTGGGCGAGATGAACGCCAGCCAGCTTTGGGAAACCACCATGGATCCCGAACGCCGCGTACTCTTGCAGGCGACGATGGCAGACGCCGCAGAGGCGGACAGCACGTTCTCCATTCTCATGGGCGAACAACCCGAGCTTCGCCGCAAGTTCATCGAGGACAATGCGACGCTCGTAAAAGAACTCGACATTTAAGCCACCTTGAGGAGATCCTATAATGGCTGACAATAACGACAACATAAAAGAAAAAATCAAAAACTCGCGAGTACTTCAGGTCGAAGTCAACGACGAAATCAAAAAGTCGTTCATCGCCTACGCGATGGCGGTCAACGTTTCCCGCGCGATCCCGGACGTGCGCGACGGCATGAAACCCGTTCAGCGCAGGATCCTGTACTCGATGGGCGAACTCAACCTGTTCTCCGACAAGCCGTATCGCAAGTGCGCGCGTATCGTCGGCGACTGTCTGGGTAAATATCACCCGCACGGCGACAGTTCGGTTTACGGCGCGTTGGTGCGCCTTGCGCAGGACTTTTCGATCCGCTGTCCGCTTGTCGACGGTCACGGCAACTTCGGTTCGGTGGACGGCGATCCCCCGGCTGCAATGCGTTACACCGAGGCGCGCCTGAGTAAAATCGCGTCGGAAATGCTGCGCGACCTCGACAAGGAAACGGTCGACTGGTACCCCAACTTCGACGACACGCTCATGCAGCCTACCGTGCTTCCCAGTCGTTTCCCGAACCTTCTCGTCAACGGCTCGGACGGCATCGCGGTGGGCATGGCTACGAATATCCCGCCGCATAACCTCGGCGAAGTCATCGACGCGGTCGACGCGCTGATCGACAATCCCGACATCACGGTGGACGAACTCATGGAATACGTCCCCGCGCCCGATTATCCGACCGGCGGTCTTATCATGGGTAGAAACCGTATCCGTCAGGCTTACCGCACCGGCAGAGGCGGCATCATCATCCGCGCGAAAACGGAAATAGAAGAGGCGGAGAACGGCAAGCACCGCATTGTCGTCACCGAACTTCCGTATCAGGTCAATAAAGCCGAACTCATCAAGACGATGGCTGAACTCGTCAAGGACAAGCGCGTCGAGGGCATCAGCGACATTCGCGAAGAGTCCGACCGCGACGGCATGCGTATCGTCGTCGACGTCAAGCGCGACGCACAGCCGCAGGTCGTTCTCAATACTCTCTACAAACACACCGATCTCCAGACGAGCGGCGGCATTATCTTCCTGGCACTGGTAAAGGGCGAGCCGAAAATTCTTAACCTCAAAGAAATGCTCTACTATTACCTCGAACACCAGAAAGAGGTCATAGAGAGAAGAACCCGTTTCGACCTCGCGCGGGCGGAAGAAAGAGAACATATTTTGCAGGGACTCGTTATCGCGCTCGCGAATATCGACCGCGTGATCGAACTTATCAAACAAAGTAAAGACAAATACGAGGCTTCGGCTAAACTTATTGCGGAGTTCCTGCTGTCCGACAAGCAGGCGGGAGCGATCCTCGAGATGAGATTACAGCGACTCACCAGCCTCGAAGTCGAGTCCATAAGAGCCGAACTCAAAGACATCGAAGAACGCATCGCCGACTTCAGGGACATTCTCGCGCGTCCCGAGCGCATCACCGCGATCGTCAAGACGGAACTGGGCGAGATCCGCGAAAAGTACGACGCGCCGCGCCGCAGCGAAATCTGCATCGACTATGACGAGATCGACATCGGCGACCTTATCGACCGCGAGGACGTCGTGATTTCCATGACGCACTCGGGCTACGTCAAACGCTTGCCCGTCTGCGAATACAAGGCTCAGCACCGCGGCGGCACGGGCATTACCGCGCACAAGCCGAAAGAAGAGGACTTCGTGGAGAACATGTTCGTCACCTGCACCCACGACGACCTGCTGTTCTTCACCAACTACGGCAGAGTTTACTCTATAAAGGCTTACGAAGTACCCGAAGCGGAACGCACCGCGCGCGGAAGAGCGATCGTAAATCTTCTGCAACTTTCGTCCGACGAAAAAGTCAACGCCGTTATCCCGGTCAAGGAAAACAGCGACCACAGCGGTTACCTTATGCTCGCTACGCGCGACGGTCTGGTAAAACGCACCGCGTTCACCGAGTTCGAGTCCATCAGAAAGGTAGGCAAGATCGCGATCTCGCTCAACGAGGGCGACGAACTTATTTCCGTGCAGATTCTCGAAAACGACGACGAAATTCTGCTTGCGTCCTCGGGCGGCAAATGCATACGCTTCCCGGCGGCTTCCGTCCGTCCCACGGGCAGAAGTTCGATGGGCGTGCGCTCGATCCGCTTAGGCAGCGGCGAACGCGTCGTCGATATGGCGGTTATCAAAAAGAACAGCAATCAGGAAGTACTTACGGTGTCGCAATTAGGCTACGGCAAGCGCAGCGACCTCGACGAATACCGTATTCAGTCGCGCGCGGGCAAAGGCACGCTTGCCGGCAAGTTCAACGAAGTCACCGGCGAACTGGTTAACCTGAAACTCATTAACCCCACCGACGACGTAATGATGATCGCCGACAACGGCATTATTATCCGCATACGCGCCGAAGAAATCAGCAAGATTTCGAGAAATACCAAGGGCGTCCGTATCATGAGAATGAAAAACGAAGGCAACGTGGTATGCGTAGCCGTCGCGCCGCCCGAACCCGACGAACAGACCATCGAGGAAGCGGAGCGCCACAACGCCGAAATGGCGGAAGAGGACGCGGCGAAAGACGCGGCTACCGAACGCGAGTCCGGGGAACTCTTAGGCGGCGGCAACGATAACGGCGACGACGGCGAGATTTAGTCGATGCCCGCGTCGGAAAGAAACAAAACGCTGATGCTGACAAAAGAAGAAACGCAACGACTTTTCGGTCGCTGCGTTTTGTCGCGTGACGTGACCGGAGATTTATCGGGCATTACCGACAGAATCGTTTGCGGCGACGCGTTCGAAGTCGCAAAGCGACTGCCGGAAAAAGCGTTCGACCTGATGATCGTCGATCCGCCGTATAACCTTACCAAAAATTACGGCGGAGAAAAGTTCTACAAGACGAACGGAGACGCGTACGCGGAGTTTACCGAGAAGTGGATCCGCGCGTTTTACCCCGCGCTGAAACCGACGGCGAGCGTTTACGTTTGCTGCGACTTTATGAGCGGCGTGACGATCGCGCCGTTGCTTGAAAAATACTTTAAGATCCGCAGTCGGATCACCTGGCAGCGGGAAAAGGGCAGAGGCGCGAAAAACAACTGGAAAAACGGAATGGAGGACGTATGGTTCTGCACCGTGGGCGACGAGTATTATTTCGATCTCGCCGCAGTCAAGCAACGGCGGCGCGTTCTTGCGCCCTACCGCGACAACGGCGAGCCCAAGGACTGGTTCGTGGAGAACGGCGAAAAGTATCGCGACACCTGCCCGTCGAATTTCTGGGACGATATCACCGTGCCGTACTGGTCGATGAGCGAAAACACCGCGCACCCCACGCAAAAGCCGGAAAAACTGGTGGCGAAACTCATGCTCGCGTCGTCGGGAAACGGCGATTTCATACTCGATCCGTTCGCCGGCAGCGGCACGACGGCGGCGGTCGCGAAAAAGTTGGGGCGGCGCTTTACCGTCATCGAGCGCAACCCCGAGTACTGCGCGTGGGGCGAGAAACGACTCGAACGCGCCGGAACCGATTCCGCGATTCAAGGGTACGAGGAAGGCGTTTTTTACGCAAGAGGAGACAGACCGCGCCGCACGGCAAATGTTAAAAAAGTCCCGAACTTGTATAAAAATCAATAAAATCGGTTCTATCGCGAAATTTCGGCAAAAAAACGACCGAAATAACTGCATAAAAAGTTGCATTACTCATGATTATGGTGTATAATTCTAACAGTATCATATACCATGAAATAACTTAACCGGAGAACGGGAAGAGGTGTGAGATGCCAAGAAAAACGGCTGATATATGCGCTTACAGAACATTATTATTCAAAGATTGCACGATCGAAGCGATTTTCAAAGATCGCGAAGCGGGCAAACAAAAGCGTCTTAAAAAAGAGGACGAAGCGAAGTTCAGAAGACTCGCCCGGTTCTATTTCGAGAGCAAGCCTATCGCGGAGAACCGCGAGGACGGCAAGCGTATCGGTATCGACGCGGTGAGCGCGTACACGAAAGAAGAACTGATCAATCAGATCATGAACACGATCTGGGGGATGCAGTGTTTCGGCGACGAGGTCGAACTGCTCGTTTATCCGAATATCGGCAGCATAAACGAGAAAGCCGAACTCGATATTCTGGAGAACTATCACCGCGGCAAGTTCGTCGTCGGCAATATGGTTACCGGCACGTTCGAGGGCGACGAAGAGGGCGGGATTCTGCATGCCGACAAATTCACTTCGAGCATGAACGACGCGGCGATAGTCCGCGGGATTGTCAACGAACTCGGACTGAAAAACGGCGACGTGATAAAGGCGAGAACCTATTACGACAAGAACCTGCATTTCAATTGCGTGCACTATATCGACACGATAAACGGGATCGATATCGAGAACGAAAAGTTCAGGGAGAACCTCGCCGTGCTGCGCGATACCGAAAAGATCGCCACGACCGACAGGTTCTTTTTCTCGGAAAACGGCGGCAGCAAGTTTGCGGTTTGTCTGGACGCGTTCGCGCCGATTAACTTCGGACAAGCGGAACTGATCGTCGCGTCCGGTAAAACGAATTTTTCGGAATATGCGGCACGGATTGCGGCAATCGTCGATGCCATGGAAAACGTGGACGAAGTTTTGCTGTGCGTGCCCGGCGAAAATATCGAAACCGCCGAAAAGGCAAGATCGATTTATCCGGGAGTCGTGGTCGTTGACGAAACGGTTTCCGACAAGGCGGATTCGGTGATGAAAAGAATGTGCGACTACGCGACCAGACGTGCCGAGTGCGGCGTCAACGTCGTCGTTATCGCGGGCAATCTCGACGATGTGGCGAAAGACGCGGAAGAGGCGAAAGCGATCGTTCGGACCGCAGGCAGGTACGACCGTCGCGGCAGCGTTTCCGTCATCGCGTTTGTCGACTATGACAACAAGAACGGCAGATATTACGACGTGCGCCGCGCGGCTTCGGCGGAACTTCGCATCGTTTCCCGCCCGTTCTACGGCGATTACGTCATAGACGCGGAGAATTGTTACAGCAGTACCGCGGAAAAGTTTACCGGCGCCGAAAAGAAGGCGCGCGATATGCTGAAAAAACTCGCGCGCGGTTCAGGAGCAGAACAAGCGACAAGCGAAGTCGCCGAGTACGACAATTACGAAAAGTTCGTCGGCGGCATGTCGCTGGGAATGAAATCGAGCAGATTCAGTTGATGAAAACAGGTTATTTCGGTGACGAGAACAGTCATACTTATGCTTGCGCCGCGGAAAACACAGACGGCGTCCTTATAGGGTTTCCGTCGATAGCGGCGGTAGTGGGAGCGCTGGAAAACGGCGAGATCGACCGCGCGGTAGTCCCGCTAGAAAACAGCGTGGGCGGCACCGTGGGCGAAACGCTCGACGCGCTCAAACGCGGCAACGCGTATATAATAAAGCAATACAACAGACGGATCTTTCACTCGCTGATCGGTAAAATCAGCGCAAAGAAATCCGACGTGAAAAGGATTTACTCGCACCCGCAGGCGCTCGCGCAGTGCGACGGGTATCTTCGCGAGAACTTCGCAAATGCCGACGTGATAGCGGTGGCAAGTACTTCCGCCGCGCTCAGAATCGTGTCCGCCCCAGAAGAAGCCGCGATCGCGAGAGTGGCGCCCGACGGGCTTGCCGTGCTCGAATCGGAAATCGAGGACAACAAAAACAACGTGACGCGATTTGTGCTTCTTGCGCGCGAGCCGCGTTACGAGGGCAAAAAAGCGGCTGTCGTTTTCGGTACTCCGCATCGCCCGGGCGAACTGCTGAAAGTACTCGAGGTGCTGGCGGCGTTCGATCTCAACCTCAACAAACTCGAATCGCGTCCGAGCCGCGACGGCGAGTTCGGCTACTGGTTTTTCGTCGAATTCGACTGTCCGACGCGCACCGTGCTGGGCATGGTGATGAGAAAACTCACAGCCGAATCCGACGGGTTTGTAAGGCTGGTGGGGTGCTATTGAAGATACAACGTGCGATTTTCACGGCTTGAACTCTGTGAAAACCGCTTTTCGTGTATTCGGATTGCTTAAAATGACGATATTTTCACAAAAGTATCACCGCGGGCAAACAAAAAAACGATAAACTTAATCAGTAATAGTTTCGGCGGACATCTCGTTCGCCATGCAAGGAGAAGGACTTATATGGGACTTATTTCATTCATTACCGGCAGCGATAATAGAAAGCAAGTCAAAAAACTGGACGCTATCGCGAATAAAGCGGAAAAGTACGAGGACGAGTACCGCTCGCTCAGCGAAGAACAACTCAAAGCCAAGACCGCGGAATTCCGCGACAGACTGGAAAACAACTACGAAACTCTCGACGACCTTCTGCCCGAAGCGTTTGCGGCGGTGAGAGAGGCGAGTGCCCGCGTGCTCGGCATGCGTCACTTCCACGTCCAGCTTATGGGCGGTATCGCGCTCCATCAGGGACGTATTGCCGAGATGCGCACCGGCGAAGGCAAAACGCTGGTTGCGACGCTCGCGTCGTACCTCAACGCGCTGCCCGGCAAAGGCGTGCACGTCGTCACCGTCAACGATTACCTTGCAAAACGTGACGCGGAATGGATGGGTAAAGTCCACCGTTATCTCGGTCTTACCGTAGGCGTGGCTATCGCGGGTATGGACAGCGCGGCAAAACGCGCGGCTTACAACTGCGACATAACCTACGCTACCAACAACGAACTCGGTTTCGACTACCTCCGCGACAACATGGTCATCTACAAGCGCGACAAGGTTCAGCGTCCGCTCAACTTCTGTATCATCGACGAGGTCGACTCGATCCTCATCGACGAAGCGCGTACCCCGCTCATCATTTCCGGTCGCGGCGGCAAGAGCAGCGAGATGTACATCACCGCAAACCGCTTTGCAAAGAGCCTCAAACCCGACGATCTCGACATCGACGAGAAGAAAAAGGCCATCACCCTTACCGAAAGCGGCGTAGAGAAAGCCGAGCGTTATTTTGCGGTCGACAACCTCTCCGACGTCGACAATATGGAACTCAACCACTATATAAACAACGCGATCCGCGCCAACTATATAATGAAACTCGACAAGGATTACATCGTCAACGCAAAAGGCGAAGTCGTCATCGTCGACGAATTTACCGGCCGTCTTATGGACGGACGCCGTTACAGCGACGGACTGCATCAGGCAATCGAAGCGAAAGAAGGCGTCAGGGTACAGAGCGAAAACAAGACGCTCGCCACCATCACGTTCCAGAACTACTTCCGGCTTTACAAAAAACTCAGCGGTATGACCGGTACGGCAAAGACCGAAGAGTCGGAATTCAGAGATATTTATCGTCTCGACGTCGTGACGATCCCCACGAACCTCCCCAGCCGCAGAGTGGACGAGAACGATCAGGTTTATTCGACAATCGCAGGCAAACTCCGCGCGGTCGTCGCCGATATCACCGAGTGCTATCAGCGCGGCGAGCCGGTACTCGTAGGCACAACTACCGTCGAGAAGAGTGAAGAACTCTCTAGAATGCTCCACAAGGCAAAGATTCCGCACAACGTCCTCAACGCCAAGAATCACGAGAAAGAAGCGGAGATCGTTGCGCAGGCAGGTAAGTTCCGCGCCGTCACCATCGCCACCAACATGGCAGGTCGTGGTACCGATATTATGCTGGGCGGCAACGCCGAGTACCTCGCCATCAAACGCATGCGCGACATAGGCATGAGCGAAGAGCAGGTCAGCGCGGCAACGGCTTATTTCAACACCGACGATCCGGAAATTCTCCGCGCTCGCGAACAGTTCAAGAAGTTCTACGACGAATATAAAACCGAAATCCAGAAAGAAAAAGAAGAAGTCATCGCAGTCGGCGGACTTCGCATAATCGGCACCGAACGCCACGAGTCGCGCCGTATCGACAATCAGCTCAGAGGCCGAAGCGGTCGTCAGGGCGACGTCGGCTCGTCCATATTCTATCTGTCCATGGAGGACGAACTCGTGCGTCTTTTCGGCGGCGACAGAATGAAGCGTATCGCCGAAGCGTTTAATATCGACGAGGACACTCCGTTCGCAATGGGTATGCTCACCCGTCAGATCGAGAACGCGCAGCGCAATATCGAGGGCAAGAACTACACTATGCGCCGTCAGGTCCTCGAATACGACAACGTGATGAACGAACAGCGTACCATTATTTACGGCGAGAGAAACAAAGTTCTCGACGGCATCGACGCTCACGAACAGATCCTTAAAATGATGCGTTCGCAGGTCGACACGATAGTCGACGACTTCACCGATCCCAGAGTGGACTGGGACGAGTGGGATTACGAAACCCTGAATAAAGAAATCGAAAGGAAACTTCTCCCCGACGACGCAAACTTCCTCACGCAGGAAAGAATGGAAAAGTGGTCGCTCGAAGAGATTAAAGACCAGTTGTACGAAGCGGTCGAAGCCTTCTATCAGTCGAAGATCGACGACGCGCATAAACTTGCCGAAGAAACGGGCGCGCCCATCGACTTCAAGGAAATCGAGCGCGTAATCATGCTCCGCGTCATCGATTCCAAGTGGATGGATCACATCGACGCGATGGATCAGCTTCGCAAAGGCATCGTGCTGAAAGCCTACGGCAATCAGGATCCCGTCATCGCCTACACCAAAGCCGGATTTGAAATGTTCGAGGATATGACCGCAAAGATGCAGGAAGAGGTAGTCGCGTTGCTCGTTCACGTCAACATCGAAGCGCCCCCGAAACGCGAGGCGCAGAAGGTCGAGTTTGTGGAGAACCGCGGCGACGGCAACACCCGCGTTGCCAAAGCACCCGCCGTCAACCAGACGGTCACCGTCGGCAGAAACGATCCCTGTCCGTGCGGAAGCGGCAAGAAGTATAAGAACTGCTGCTTGCCGAAAGACCTGCAAAACAGACAGTAAACCGCAGGTTCGGATAATAGTCAAAACGAAATAAACAATGACGCATTGCGGCGGTCGCGTGGGAATTTTTGCGGCTGCCGCAAACGGCGTTATAAAAGACACCGCGGCGGTCGCGGCGAAAACGCTTGCGTTATTGCACCCCGTACAGAGAAAAGGAAACGATATTATGCTTACACTCGACGATTACAAATTCAGACTGAAGAACCTGAACGCCAAGTTCGACGACTGCCGGCTCGCTTTCGACGTCGACAAAATGAAGGAAAAAGCGGCTGTTCTCGACGAAATCAGACAATCGCCGGACTTTTATTCCGATCCGAAAAAAGCGGCGGGAATCAATGCCGAAGCAAAATACATTTCGGACAAACTCGAAGAACTCGACGGTTATGCCCGCGGGCTTGACGACATCGCCACGCTTATCGAACTCGTCGAAGCGGAGGACGACGACAGTTATCTGGGCGAAATCGAGGACACTCTGAAAAAATACGAGGACAAAATAGAGAGTCTGCATCTCGAAACGCTGCTTAAGGGCGAGTACGACCACCACAACGCTATACTTATGTTGCAGGCGGGAGCGGGCGGCACCGAGGCGCAGGACTGGGTGAGCATGCTGTACCGCATGTACCGCATGTACGCCGAAAAGAACGGATTTGACGTGGAGGAACTCGATCTTCTTCCCGGTGACGTCGCGGGCGTAAAGAGCGTTTCGTTCATGATAAAAGGCGTCAACGCTTACGGATATCTCAAAGCGGAAAAGGGCGTGCATCGTCTGGTTCGCATTTCGCCGTTCGACGCGAATTCGCGCCGTCACACTTCTTTTGCAAGCCTCGAAGTCATGCCCGAAATCGAAAACGACGTATCGGTAGAAATCCGTCCCGAGGACCTTAAAATCGATACTTACCGATCTGGCGGCGCGGGCGGACAGCACGTCAACAAGACGGACAGCGCGGTCAGAATCACGCACCTTCCCACCGGCATAGTCGTGCAGTGCCAGAACGAGCGTTCGCAGATCCAGAACCGCGAAACCGCGATGAAGATGCTCACGAGTAAACTCGTCGAACTTCGCGAGCGCGAAAACCTCGAAAAGGCTAATTCAATAAAGGGCGAAATCAAGAAAATCGAGTGGGGCAGTCAGATCCGCTCCTACGTTTTCCAGCCGTACACCATGGTCAAGGATCATCGCACCGGTTACGAAACGGGCGACGTGTACGCGGTAATGGACGGCGATATTTCCGGCTTTATTTTCGATTATCTGCGCAAGTCGTGACAGGAAAAGCAATGTACGATACTACCGAAAAATTCAATAGTCTCAGGACCAAGCCCGTCGTGACTGTGCTGGGTATCGAGAGTTCGTGCGACGAAACCGCCGCCGCGGTCGTCGTGAACGGCAATAACGTCCGGTCGAACGTTATCGCTTCGCAAGTGCCGATCCATCGTCGTTTCGGCGGAGTGGTACCCGAGGTCGCATCCCGCAATCACACCATGGCGGTGAATAACGTCGCGGACGAAGCGTTGAAAAACGCGGGAATGACTTTGGACGATATAGACGCGATAGCCGTGACTTACGGCGCGGGACTCGTGGGCGCGCTGCTCGTGGGAGTAACCGCAGCGAAAGCGCTTTCCTACGCAACCGGGATACCGCTCGTGAAAGTCAATCACATCGAAGGACACGTTGCGGCGAATTACGCGGCGTTCCCCGATCTCGAACCGCCGTTTCTCGCGCTTGTCGCCAGCGGCGGACACACGCTTATACTCGACGTTGCGGGTTATAACGATTATAAATGTCTCGGCAGCACGCGCGACGATGCAATCGGCGAAGCGTTCGACAAGACCGCAAGGCTTCTGGGACTTCCGTACCCGGGCGGTCCCGAGATAGACAGACTCGCGAAAAACGGCAAAAACAATATTTCGTTTTTCCACGATAAAAAGTCGGTCAACGACGATTTTTCGCTGAGTTATTCGGGGCTGAAAACCGCCGTGGTCAATTATATTCACACGGCACGCCAGCGCGGCGAAGAAATAGTCGTCGAGGACGTTTGCGCGTCGCTTACGCATACCGCCGTCGATCTTCTCGTCGACAACGCGCTCGTCGCGGCGAAACGAGCCAACCGCGATACCATCGTGCTTGCGGGCGGAGTGGCGAGCAATTCGTACCTTCGCGAAAGTTTGAAAACCCGCGGCGAAGCGCAGGGAAAGAAAGTACTGTTCCCGCCGCCGATACTTTGCACCGACAACGCCGTAATGATCGCGGCGCGAGGATATTTTTCGATAAAAGACGGACTTAACCTCGCCGGGCTCGATCTCAACGCCGATCCGGGATTAAAAACGGGGGTGACCGAATGAAAAAACGCGTAGTCGTGGGAATGAGCGGCGGCGTGGACTCGTCGGTCGCCGCGCTTCTTCTGAAAGAACAGGGTTACGACGTGGTCGGACTGTTCATGCACAACTGGGAAGAGGAAGAAGGCGGTTGTTGTACTTCCGCCGAGGACTGGACGGACGTTCTGAGCGTGGGCGGCAAACTCGGTATCCCGTGCTATTCCGTCAACTTTGCCGAAGAATACATGAACCGGGTGTTCGAGTATTTTCTGGACGAATATAAAAAGGGCAGGACGCCGAATCCCGACGTTCTGTGCAACCGCGAAATCAAGTTTGCACCGTTCAAGGATTACGCCATGGAACTGGGCGCGGACTTCGTCGCGACGGGACACTATTGCGACATCGGCGAAGAGGCCGGCATGCCCGTACTTCTCAAAGCCGCCGACAGGAACAAGGATCAGACGTATTTTCTCAATCAGGTGCGGACGCGCCAACTCGAACGCGTGCTTTTTCCGCTCGGCCAACTCGAAAAGTCCGAAGTGCGCCGCATTGCCGAAGAAAACGGGCTCGTCACGGCAAAGAAAAAGGATTCGACGGGCATTTGCTTTATCGGCGAGCGGAAGTTCCGGAACTTCCTTGCCGAATATCTGCCCGGCAAACCCGGTAAAATCGTCGACACGACGGGCAAGGTCGTGGGCGAGCATCTGGGGCTTATGTATTACACTCTCGGTCAGCGCAAGGGACTGGGCATAGGCGGCGTTGCAGGCGAGGATCAGAGCCGCTGGTACGTCATCGAAAAACGCATGGACGACAACGTGCTGGTCGTTTCCTGCGGCGAAGGCGAAGAACTTTTCACGCGCGGCATGGACGGGAGCGGTCTGAACATTATCGGACCGTGGGATAAAACCGAGTTCGATTGCACGGCGAAGTTCCGTTATCGTCAGGGTGAACAAGCCGTTCACGTTAGTATCGACGGCGATAAAATTCATATCGATTTCGCAGAACCGCAGCGCGCCGTTACGCCCGGTCAGTATGCCGTGCTGTACTACGGCAATCGCTGCCTGGGCGGGGCGACCATAGAAGAAACTTTCAAATAGGACGTCATTCGCCCTATAACCTGAATTTTTGTAATATTAGGTTATTTATTTTAATTTGTGGTAGATAGTTTAGTTATAATGGTATGGCTTTTGCTTGTGGAAGCAAGTGAAAGCCATACTTTTTTCAAGCGAAGAAAAAAGTATCAAAAAAGTCGTCGGGGACACTTGCGACTGTGTCCCCGATCCCCCGCAACGCTTTAAATGTCGTAAGTTATGGAATAGTGACTGTATCGCGTGACAACCGAAAACTCTTGGATTCCCCCTTGGGGGAAGCTGTCACGAAGTGACTGATGAGGGGATTATAACGCGCAGTTTCCGTTTTCCCCGTCATTCAGAGAAAATGCGCAAGCATTTTCGTGGAATCCCCCGCATGGGGCGAATAATCGACCTATATATAATAATGAAAAAGCACGGCGAGTACCGTGCTTTGCTTTTTACAACAAGTTTTCGTATTGTTATTTTTCGTCGATTTTTTCCGATTTGTCGATAAAACCCATGACCAGCGCGTCGCCGCCGACGAAAAAGTCGGCAAGCAGTCCGGTGCGGGAGAGTTCGGTCTTTACATCGGGCAGGAGTTCGGCGAGTTTGCGTTTAAGCGCGACTGCGAAATCGGGGCTGCCGCCGAATGAAACGAAAACTTCGGTTGCGTTCGCGCTTGCCGCCGATTTTGCGAGAGCGGCGCAAGCCATTGCGTTGCCGCGCGGTTTGCGAACGACGGCGTACTTGCCGCCGCTTGCCGCCAGACACACCGGGCGAACGTTGAGTACCTTGCCGCTCGCGGAAGAGGGGAAACGATCGCGGGTTTGCGGCGAATCGGCGGGAATAAAACAGGTTTGCGCCCGAGTCGCGAGAGAGGAGAGCAAAACAAACGCTTCGGCGGCACCGACGCCGGCATCGCGCAGCCTTATCGCTTCGTTTATGACGGGCAGAAGCCCTGCCGAAAACGCGTGCGAGTTCACGATATAAAGTTCGCACCGCGGAAACTTTACAAGTTCGTTTTTCGCCGCCTTGACCGCAACGGAATAATCGCCCGTCACGTCCGGATCCGGCGCGATGTGTACGAGCGATCGCACGCCCGTTTCGAATATCGAATCGAAAAACTCTTCATAGGCCTCGCGTGTCGGTTTGTCGCGCGCAAGTAATTTCCCGTCGGACATTTCTTCCGACAGACGGTCGTAATCGGATTCGCAATTTGGACTTTCGCACAAAACTCCGTCCATGCGATAACCGTGCTGTCTGGCGGCAACGCCGAACGCTTCGAGTTGTGCCGGGGGCAAATCGCAGTCGCCGTCGACCGAGATCGCGAACGAAGAATTGTCGTAAAATTTTCTCATACCGATATTATAACGTCGTTTGTCGCGGATTTGCAACGAAAAGTATGCCCGGTTGCTCCGATTTAATCGAAATTTAATCTGCGTAAAACCGGCTTGTTCGCATCGTTTGCGTCGTACAGTCCGCAGGTGCCCGCCGAAAAACACCGAAAAACTATTGCAAAAATATGAATTTATATATCAAAAATCGCTTTTTTTGCAATAAATTCGCCCGATTACGACGAATTGTTGACAAAACTTCCGATATGTCGTATAATTTCAAAGTCTTTTCGATACGTTTTATCGTATATAGGTTACGGTTTTACTTAATAATAAAACCGAAGGGTAATATGCGACGATCGAGGCACTGTGTTCTGTCAAAATGACGCTTTCGTTTGTGCAATTTGTGCAATGAACGAGCGAAACGATAGGATAAATCAGTTTTTTGATAGGATTGTACATTGCTAAATCATACTAAATATAGTATAATCCTATATGAAAGTTTGCGGGCGGGTTTTTTCGCGAGCCGCAAGTACATAAAAAAGGGTTACGATTCGTCTGAATTTCGGGGAAAATGATGACGATCGATATGCCTGACACGTCGGTTTTTTATTATACCGCCGGAATACGATTTATTAAGGACAAACCTTATTAAATATAATTACGCAAATCTATTAAGGAGTAGAAAAGCAATGAAAAAAAAGTTTTTTAGTTTTTTGCTTGCTCTCGTGCTTGTTCTCGTGCCTATTGCAGCCACCGGCTGCGGCGGAGATTCCGACAATGCAACGGGCAAAATCCGTTTCTGGGCGTACGGCGATCAGACCGTTAAAGACGCTATGACCGCTATGGTCGAAAAGTACAACAGCGGACAAGGCAAGAAAGACGGCGTCACCGTTTCTTATTCGCACAAGATCGAGGACAGTTATATCTCGTTGATTGAGCAGAACGCGACATCCAAAAACGGCCCTGACGTTTACTATGCGTGGGACCGTCTGTTCAAGAAATGGACGGCAGCCGACATGACCGTCAATCTTACCGATTACGTCAACGCGGCTGTAGCCGACGGCTCGCTCAACCTTGATACTATTTGGAAGAGCACCGTTTCGCGTTTCAGATACAACAAAGAACTCAACATGTCCGGCGACACCGAGTCGATCTACGGACTTCCTGTCGATACTTCGCCGACGGTTCTTTATTATAACAGGACCGCTCTTCGCGCTCGCGGCGTGACCGTTATATCCGTCGCAGCCGAAGATATGGCAAAGTGGAATGCCGGCGAAATCGGCGACAAGTACGGCTTGAAAAAGTCCGACGTTGCCGAACTCAAAGACATCAACGTCCCCGCAAAAGGCTTCTTCCGCAACGACAACGGAACCCGCAAGACCGAGCAGGGCGGCACGTCCTGGCAGGAACCCGCTCCCGGCACCGTGATGGTCTTCAACGAGCAGATCGCCATGAACTGGGACGAAATCGAGGATATCGGCTTCCTCATGACCAACAAGAAGAACAACGTCAAACCCACGACCGAATTCGGTTACTTCACCGAGTGGTGGTTTAACTACGGCTGGTCCGTCGGCGGCGACTGTGTAGTCGACCTGTCCGGAAACGGCTCCTGGGCTTACTCGCACGGCGACTGGTCCGAGAACTACATCGTCAACGAAGGAAAAACTTTCAAAGGACACATCACCGGCAAAACCTATCAGGCAGGCGAAACTCTCGACTTCCTCGATAAAATCCAGTGCGAAGTAAACGACGATATCAAACCCGATAACAAGGGCGCATACACCGTAAACGGCGTCGCTCTCGGCGCGGCAGGCGAGATCACCAACGATTCCGCTACCCGCGATTCCGTGAAAGCGGCTGTTGCAGACGGCACGCTCACTCCGCTCCCGTCCATCCGCGAAGCATTCACCAGATTTGCATGCCTCGCAGGTACCGGCAGTTCGGGCCTTGCAATCTGCCCCTATCCGTCCGCATTCTCGACCACCACGTCGATTCAGTACTTCACCGGCGGCAAAGTTGCGTTCATCGTAGAACGCGGTTTCCAGCTTCCTATCGTCGACGAATACGTCGGCAACAACTTCGAATGGGCGGTTGCTCCGCTTCCCGTGTACAAAGAGTACACCGAGCCGAGTGCCGATCTCAAAGCGCAGTATGCCGACAAAGCGGACGCTTACAACACCGAAGTAGCGCGCGAAGGCAAGATCGCGGGACACTCCGAGTCCACCGCGCTCGTTATCCGCGAGAAATCCACTATGAAAGAACAGGCATGGAAGTTCATCCGCTGGATGGTCGGCGAAGAAGCGCAGGCTGTCAAGGCAAGTTACGGCTTCATTCCTAACCAGGAAAGCCAGATTCAGGGCTTCTATGACAAACTCGACGCTAAGAACACGAAAAACCTTAACACGTTCGTAAACGCCGCTAAGTATGAAACCCCGGGCGACTGGTGGTACATGATCGACCGTGACTGGATCGACGTCTGGGCAAACCCGCTCAACAGCCAGGTTCGTTACGGCAAGATGACGCTCGAAGAGTACTTCAACACCTACATCGAGCGCGGCAACAGTACCGTTAAGACTTACGGCAACTGGGACAACGGTCTTGACAAGGTTAAGAATTACAACGCTTAATCGCAGTTAAAATCCGCTTAAATCGTATTTTCCGGCGGCGGTCGTGGGCTAAAAACCCGTCAGCCGCCGGTTTATACTTAATTAAGGAGTTAAAATGGAAGATATGGTATCAACAACAGGCATCGCCGAGGACGTAATAGTCGCCGACGACCCGTTCAGCCAAACCAGACTTTTCAAACAAGACGTTGCGACCGCGGCGAAAAAGAGAAAGAAAATGAAACAGAACATTATGGGCTGGTTGTTTTCTATGTGGCCGTTCGTCGGCTATTGCATCTTCGGTCTTATCCCATTCGTTTTGTCCATCATTCTCAGTATGGCAGAACTTCACAACTTCGATATTACCGAGTTCACGTTCGTGGGTTTCGACAACTATAAATGGATCTTCACCGATCCGAAAGGCGAGTTCTGGTTCTCGCTCCGTCAGACGCTGTACTACTGTCTGAGTTTGCCTATCGGCATCGTGCTGGGACTGGGCACCGCAGTACTTCTTACCCGTCACGTCAAACTCACCAAGTTGTTCCGCACGATCCTGTTTATCCCGAACGTATGCTCCGTCGTCGGCGTTTCCATGATGTGGAAACTCGTGTTCAACGAGCAGTACGGCGTTCTCAACACGATCATCACCGCTTGCGGCGGCAACCCCGTCAACTTCCTCGGCGACGAACACTGGTTCATGCCTGTGGTCATCTTTACGACGACCTGGGGCGCGGGCGCGGGCAGTATCCTGTTCCAGGCGGCTCTCGAGCAGGTCAACCGTTCGCTTATCGAAGCAGCCGAAATCGACGGCGCGAGCAGAACCAAGATTTTCTTCAGCGTAACGCTTCCCGCGATTTCCCCGACGACGTTCTACGTCCTCACGATGAACACCATCGGCGCGTTGCAGGCAATGGCGAACATTCAGATTCTGGCAAGCGACGGCAAACGTCCGCTCGACTCGAAAACAGGCAACAGCGTCTCGCTTACCGCGGTGTATTACATCTACTGGATGGCATTCAACGATCCGTATCAGTACGGCTTGGGCAAAGCGTCGGCAGCAGCGTGGATACTTACGATTCTCATCGTTATAGTCACGCGTATCAACTTCAAACTCGGCGATTACTGGGTTTGCTACGACAACTGAGAGGAGGCGGATCATGAAAGAACAAGTTCAATCTACGACGTACAACTCCCAGAACTTCGTAAAAAACAAAAAAAGAGTTCAGCGTCCCCCGATCGGAACCTATATCATGCTGGTCATTTACAGCCTGTATATCCTGATTCCGTTCTACATCATCTTCATCAGCGCGGTCAAGACTCCGCAAGAAGCGTTCGAGCCTATCTTCACGTGGTGGCCTAAAAAGGGCTGGACGTGGGCGGCATTCAAGCGTGTTTTCGGCACCGAGGGCATTCAGAAGGGATTTCTGCACACGTTGCTGTTCTACACGCCTCCTACCGTAATCGGCCTGCTCGTATCCGCACTCGCGTCATACGGTTTCGCAAAGATGGAGTGGGCGGGCAGAAATACGATTTTCTCGTTCCTGCTTCTCACGATGATGATCCCGGGCGCGGTTACCATGACCGCAACCCGTCTTATGTACGACACCATCAACTGGATCGGAACTCCGCTTCCCGTCATGATCCCCGGCATGTTCGGCGGCATCGGCACGGTGTTCTTCCTGCGACAGTACATAAAAGGCATACCGGACGACCTTATCGGCGCGGCGAAGATAGACGGCATGAGCGAAATCAAGATCTTCCTGACTCTCATTCTGCCGCTGTCGGCACCCGCACTATTGACTCAGGGCGTGCTCGGCTTTATCGGGCACTACAACGATTATCTCGGCGCGTTGCTGTACCTCATCGACGAGGAACTCTATACGCTGCAGATCGCAATCAAGAATATGTGCTCGCTTTACCGCACCGATCTCCCGCGCCAGATGGCTGCATGCTTCCTCGGAATGTTGCCGATGCTCGTCATCTATCTTGTGCTTCAGGACTATATCCTGAAAGGCATCTCGATGTCCAGCGGTCTCAAAGGTTAATAAACCAGGAAAACGTATTGTGTCGCCGTTACCGCGACGGCGCAATACGTTATCTTTGGTTTTCCGATTGCATTTACGTTTACGGAGTCCGGTAAACCCGATCGGAAAAAGTATCGGACTCACGGCGGAGCGGAGTGTTGCCGGCCGGGCGGAGAAACGAGGCTTGTATGCGCGTTTACCGCAAAAATTCCCCTTTCGCATTTAAGGATATGATGAAGAACTTGCCGCAGCGGCGTCTTTATCGTCCGCAGCGGCTTGTTTTTTGAAAAGAGGCGGGTTTATATCGGCTGTGCGCCGGTATAACTCGTAGGGTTATCGACGACAACGGATAATCCGCACGGAAACTTTTGCGTTGTATCGCGGGTTTCGGTAAAATTATTTTTTGATATACATTCTTTCCCCCGGTGCAAGAAGAACCGTCGGAAAGCGGTATATAAATCTCAAAGGAGAATGGTTATGAAGAAATTTGCAAAGACAATGGCTCTTGCGTTGATGCTTTTGTCGGCAGTCGTTCTTCCCGTCACGGCGTGCGGCGGAAATAACGGACCGACGAAAATCACCGAAGCCGGCTTCGAACTTCCGTACTATGACGGCATGAGCGAGGACGGTCTTTACGACGCAAGCAACTTTTACCTTAACGAATTGCGTACCTCGGGTGCGGATCCCGGTGCAATGTACGTTTCCGTAGATAACATCAAGGACTCGTACCAAAAGGTGAAAAAGAACACGCTCGATCGCAATCCTTCGCTCACCGAGGAACAGTTTGAAGAAGAAAACGGTACCGAGGACGACTGGGTTGACGAATACGGCAACAAGTTCTACATGGCGGTTACCGGCGGTACCAACGCGATACCGTCCGACGTAAAGGCAAAGTACGACACCGTTCACGGCGCGTACACGCTTTACGAGTCCGAAAACCTCGTCGACTGGGCGACCAAAGGCAGGGTGGGCGGCTATGCCGTCAACGTGCGTTCCGACGCATGGTGCAGCGGCAATTCGTTCTGGGCACCGGAACTTATCCGCGATCCCAGATCGGGCAGATATTTCCTGTTCGCCAGCACACAGGCGAAGAGCGGCAACGACGGCACCGATTATTATCCGCACTGGGGAACGTATTACAATATGCTCCACGGGCTGATCGCAATGGCGGATAACCCGCTTGGACCTTATGAAATCATTTCCAGCGAAGATTATTACGCAACCCTCGTTGCTTACGACGAGAAAGGCGAAATGATCGTCAACGACAACCTCGAAGCGCTCGACGAGAACGGCAACGTCGTCACGAAAGTGGACGAAGCCGGCAATCTCCTCGATCAGAACGGTTACCTGATCACGAGAAATACTCCTCCTATGCTTTTCGGCAAGCACGTTCAGGCGCTTAAGGATCTTTACCCGAACCCGACCGGACACCCGACGGCAATGTGGGCGGCGATCGACTTCAACCCCGTCATCATGGACAACGGCGATATGTACGTTTATTTCTCGCAGCATATCACCGACCTCAGCGCAGGCAACCATATCTGGGGCATCAAGATGAAAGACATGATCACCCCGGACTACGACACGCTTACGTTCCTCGCTACGCCTAACGTCGCCAAGATCACGAAGACCGCCGAAGGACCGTCCGCAAGTATGTCCGCCGAGGAAATCCGCAATAATTACATTACTTTCGGCGTGAACAGAGACGGCAGCGAAATGCTCGGCGCCGACGGTAAGCCGATCACCGAATTCAACGGTTACCACTATCTCAAAGAGGGCAAGACCGAACTTTCCGAAGGCTCGATCAACGAGGGCACGGAAGTTATTCAGTACGGCAACAAGTACTACCTCACATTCTCTCCGCACGGCTATGGCTCGCGCGCTTACGCCGTTCGTCAGGCGGTAGGCGACAGCCCCCTCGGTCCTTTCCTGAAACTCGGAAAAGACTATAATCCGGTCATGGGAATCAACGAAACCAACGACTATATGGCAGGTACCGGTCACCACTGCTTCATCAAAGCGGGCGACGAACTGTTCATTCTTTATCACGCGTTCTACAACCCCGTCAACAATCAGCCCAACGGCTCGTTCCTGGGCCGTGCGGTCGGTGCGGACAGAGCGCAGTTCATGTACAACGAAAAACTCGGCTATGACATTCTTTACGGAAACGGACCGACGTATTCGCTCCAACCGCTTCCCGAAGTCGCCAGCGGAAAGTCCGACATCGCAAAGAAAGCGACCATCGTCACCGACGGCAACGCCGACAGCGTGAAGTACCTCAACGACGGCTTGTTCACCGTACAGAACTTCACATCCGAATGGGAATACCATGCGGAAAACAAAGATCAGAAGGGTACCACCATCACGCTTAAATGGGATAAACCCGTCAGGATCTCGTCCTTCATTATCTACAACTCTCAGAGTTACTTCTATGCGTTCGACAAAGTAGACTCCGTCGTGTTCAAACTCGCCGAGAAACCGAGCTGGTACACAGCCGACGAGTACAACGGCTACTGCTACATGAAGAACATCAAGTGCAACCCCGACCATGTCGACAACGACAACTGGTTCATGCGTCAGGGCGGCGGCGCGCTCGCGTCATTCAACGAAATCACCGTCACCGAAATGACGATCACCATTTCGTCCAAGTACGCCACGATGTCCGAAGATCTCGACACGGAGGATAACTACGCTATCCGCGTTTCCGAGATTTACGTCACGGGTAAGGAGGCATAAGTATGAAAAAGAAATTCAGGTTCGGCATACTCGCAGCCCTCGTTTTCGCGCTTTGCGCGTTCGTGTTCGCCGCTTGCGGCGGCAACGGCAAAGCGCCCGGAACGATCGATGTCGACGTGCCCGGTTACGATCACAACCAGAAAGCCGCGTTCGGCGAACTCCCCGACGAGAACGTCCGCATCGACGGCGAACTTTCCGAGGATCTGTGGAAGAACCTCGATTATTATGAGCAAAACGATACCGACCGCCCCGGTCTCAGTTACAAGGTAACTACGCACTTCTCCGAAAAAGGCTTGTATGTCGGCGCGGTGTCCACCGATAACAGGGTGGCGTGGGGCGCGAAGAACTACTTCTGGAACAACCGCAACACGCAGTTCAGAATCAATATCGCGGCACCGTCCGTCAAAAATTTCTCCACGTCCGATGTGCGCGAGATACTCATCGACAGCAACAACGTGTATCCCGGCATCGTCCGTCTCAACGCCAAGAGCAAAGTACTCGGCGGCGCGGTCAACAGCGGCAATACGCAGGGACTCAGCGTCGAAATGTTCATCACCTGGGAATCGCTCGGCATCGACGTCAGCAACGGACTTCCCGATTATGTTCAGATGTATGTCCGTTACGTCTACGTCGTCAACAACAGCGGTAAACTTTCCGACGGTACGTTCGGTTATAACCCCGGCATCATGTACGACTATGCGCGTTACGGCGCGAACGGCTATATCGCCAAGGATCGCGACGGCGCGGTGGTAGGCGACGCTGCCGAAGGTTATGCCAAGTCCGCCGGCTGGGATGTGTCGAACGAAGCGAACGGCTCCGTAAAATCGATCAACACCCAGTGGCAGGGCATCTTCTTCAAGCAGTCCGCTGCCGAAAACTTCGTCATGTCCACGAAGATCAAGCCCGAGGGAAGACTGACGACCAACATCGGTTCTAAAGCGGGATTGTTCACCTACACCAACAATATTTACTATCGTGCGATACTTCTCGATACCGATACCGAGAACGTAAACGGAACCAAGATCGCCACCGCCAAAATGTTCTCGGTCACGCACTATCCCGACAACGCCTACGATCTCAATCCGTTGACTTCCGGCGGCAGGATCGAATATCCCGCAGGGCAGGAGCACGCCGACCTTAAACTCATCAAGAAAGGCGCGACCTTCTACTACGTGGTCAACGACAAGTTCGTCTATGCCGAAACGCAGGAATATATGGCGGGCAAAGTCAACGCGGGACTGTACTCGCTGTACGGCGCGCACGTATTCACCGACTACAAGTACACGAACTACGATAACGACGCGGCGGGGCTCGACGCGGAAATCGCCAAGTACGTTTACACGATCGATATTCCCGTAAGTTCCGCGTACAGAGGCGGTTACGTTTCGTCCGACAAGATCGCAATCGACAAGAATCTGACCGACAGGGAAGTAAAACTCACGTTCACCGCAAGATCCGGCTATCGCCTTACCGACGTCAAGGATAACGGCGTAAGCATCTTCGACGAACTTACGGCTACCGCCGACGGCAACGTCGCGACGCTGTCCGGCATCGATAAGAACGTGAACGTCACCGCCGAGTTTACCGAGATTTCCAAGGAAGAGAGAACTGTTCTTTCCGGTAAGTTACTGGGCGAGGACAACACGCTTCTCGACAGCGCGCAGATCTACATTCAGGCACTCGACGCGGCAGGTAACCCCGTTCCGTTCTACTACATGGAAGAGACTTCTTCTTCGAGAGCGGACTATTACCTCATCCTCACCAAGGGCTATAAGTACAGAATCAAGATCGTTCGTATCAGTTACCACGACCTCGTGTACACCACCGACGTGCTCACCGAGGACACCGTCAGTCTCAACCTGACTTCGGAATGTAACGTTGTCGGCGGTCACGTCAACAACGTGAACGGAGTTACCGTGGCGTCCAACCCCGACGCGTGGGATCTGAGTCGCGAAGCGGAAGGAGTCGCAACCATCCATGCGAACACGCCTAACGGCAATACCGTGTACTTCACGGGCAAAGCGGATACCCGTTTTGTCGCGGAAACCACGATCAGAAACGTTACGAATTCCGAAATCTACAGCGACTATGAAAAAGATCCCGCAGCCGGCTTCAGATTCACCGACGGCATCAATTCCATATTCATCGGTTTGTGGCAGACCGGCTTGCGCATCCTGCCCAACACCAACGAATGGTCGCCGATCGGCGTCAACGGCGTTGTGCCGTACAGGACCGTAAACGAACTTAACAAGTCCGTTACGCTGAAAGTCATAAGAGTAGACAATCAATTCTATTGCTATATCGACGGCAAGTACGTTTATACCTATACGACCAACGTGTTCAATTCGGTCGGAGGCAGCGCGACGGCTACGGCGGTAGGTTTCACGTTTACTACCAGTTATCCGCTGACGATGGACTTTACGAACTATCGCCTTGATACCGGCGCCGACGCAGAAGCCGAAATCCGCGCAAGCGTTTACTCCAAGATCAACGTGACCGGCACAGGCGTGACGATCGGCGGCATAGACGCTACCGGGTATGCCGCTCAGGGCGCCGACCTTACCGCAACCGCCAACGTCGCGGCAGGCGAAGCGTATATAATCAATGTGGCGGGCGCAAGCGGCGTAGTCAAGAGTTATATCCTTAATTCGTACAACAAGTCCGTCAAGTTCACCGCGCTGAAAGAGAGCGTTACCGACATTACCGTCGAGAAATCGACCACTGTCAAGCGCGTAAGCGGCTCTGTAAAGACCGCGGACGGCAAGCCCGTAGACAAAGCGAACGCAATGCTCGAATTCGACGGCGGCAAAGGAACATTGCAAGTCGCGCTCGGCACCGACGGCGCAATCTCGACCGAACTTCCCGCAGGCGAATACAAGATCAAGATTTCGCTCGCCGGATACAATTCTTCGGTCGGCGAGTTCACGGTAGAAAGCGACAACGTCAACCTCGGCGACATCGTGCTTAATCTCGGCGTCATCGGCGGCTCGACCACCGTCGGCAGAGTGACTTATCGCTCGGAAACCGGCTACTTCGCCGAAGAGAACGGGCAGTGGCACGCGGTGGGTAAACTTGCCAACCAGTACACGCTGTACTACAACGACTTCGCGGGCGAAACGTATGCCGCCACGATCAAGACGCGCCTCAGCACGAAGAACGGAAATGCTTACTACGCGAACGACTTCGTTCAGGGCTTCACGGTGGTCGACGGTTCGAGAAAACTTCACATCGCGTTCCTCGGCACCGGCTTCCGCGTAATGTTCGGCGGATGGAACCAGAGCGACATGGTCGAAACCACGGGTTCGGGCTGGGCGTTCCTCGAGGAAGAAATGAACAATGCGAACGGTTACGTCGACATCGTGATGACGCTTGTGAGAAAGGGTAACACGTTGTATGTGTTTGTCGGCAGTCAAACCACGGGTACCGCTCACTCCGACATGAAACTGTACCTTATCGTCGACGAAAAAGACGGTGTGGTGCCCGTCAGCGTCAACGGCGCAAATCACAGAATTCACGACGGTTCGCTCGGCAGAGTAAACGCTATGAACGCGCTTCTCAAAAAACTCCTCGCGACCGGACAGAAGCACGGTTTGGGCTATTCGATCCACATGAACGCAGCGGTCGGTACCAACGTCAATAAATCCATGATTTACGACGCGGTAGTCAAGACCGACTCGGCTTCGATCGACGCAGGACTCTCGATGAACATCGAAGAGAACATCGGCGCGGGCGGAACCGTGACCTATTCCGGTCCCGGTTATGTCGAAGCCGACGGATTCAAGAAATACAGTTTCGGCAAAGATATCACGATCACCGCGGCTCCCGATGCCGACATGAAGGTAGTCGCCTTCAAGGTCAACGGCACGGCGGTAGATTACACCGTCGTTGACGGCAAAGCGGTCGCAACCGTTTCGGCAAGCGGCTTGCTCAGCGTCGAAGTCGAGTTCGCCGACATTACCTATAAGGCGAATATCACCGGCTTTGCGGCGGGCGCGTTCAGAAACATTGCCCGCGTCACCGCAACCGACGGCAGCCGTACCGTCGAACTCGCGTTCGACAAGGCCGACACCGGAAGAATCGTTACCATCGATGCCCCGAAGGGCACCTGGACGGTTTCGTTCCTCAACGCTTCCGGCGCGCCTCTCGCGACCGCAAACGTGACGATCACCGGCACCGAAACGGAAACGCCTTCGTTCGCGATCAACTGATAGGATCACGGACGCGGGTTAACCCGTAATCAATCGAAACAAAGCCGCTGCGCACTGACCTGCGCGGCGGCTTTTTCATTGCGTCGAATAACGCAAAGTCGACTTTGACGGATTTGATTTACCGCCACTCGATTGACAAAATGCGGCAACGGGCGTATAATTTAGCCTGCGCGGGTAAAACGAAACCCGGGAAAAGGAACGAACGCAATGAAGTGTTACGCATGTCCGAGAAAATGCGGCGCGGATCGCGACAAAACCGTCGGGTTCTGCGGCGGCGGCAACGGTCTGAAAATTTCAAAAATCATGATGCATCGCGCGGAAGAACCGGTTATCAGCGGCAAGAACGGCAGCGGCGCGGTATTTTTCGCAGGGTGTTCGCTGCGTTGCGTGTTTTGTCAGAACGCCGATATAAGCGTGGGTAATAAGGGCGAAATCTTCACCGCCGACGCGCTCGAAGACGCCGTTCTTCGGCTTGCGGACGCGGGCGCGGACAATATCGACTTTATCACCGCCGGGCATTACGTGACGCAACTTTTGCCAGTACTCGAACGACTGAAAAAGCGCGTGAGCGTGCCGTTTCTTTACAACAGCGGCGGATATGAAAACGTGACGGCGATCCGCGCGCTCGACGGACTGATCGACGTTTATCTGCCGGATTTCAAGTACGCGTCGGGCGAACTCGCGGCGAAGTTTTCGGGTGCTGCCGACTATCCCGAAACGGCAGAGGCTGCGATCGGCGAAATGTGCCGGCAAAGAGGCGAATACAGGGAGGAGAACGGACTGGTTAAAAGCGGCGTGATTATCCGTCACCTCGTGCTGCCGGGACATCGCGACGACAGCAAAGCGGTCATGCGCATTATCGCCGAAAAGTTCCCTGCCGCGAAAGTCAGCGTGATGCGTCAGTACACGCCGTCGTTCAATCGCTCGGACTATCCGGAACTCAACCGCAAAGTCACTTCGTTCGAGTACGACGACGTGGTGCGGGAAGCAATCGGGCTGGGACTTGACGGGTTTATTCAGGAAAAAGGTTGCGAAAATGCCGATTTTACGCCGGATTTCAACAAAATTTATTGATTTTCGATATTTTTCTTGCAAAATTTTAAAAAACCGTATATAATTAGAGTGAAAATCAAATCAAAGACGCGTTTTGCGCCGGGGAAGGTACGATATGGCAGAGAAAAAACTCACCAAGGAAGAAAAAAAGAGACTGAAAGAGGGTAAAAAGCAGGCCGCACGTCGCGCAAAGGAAGCCGCAAAAGCCGAAAAAATCCGCGAAAAACTCGCGCGTAAAGAGGCTAAGCGCGCCGCAAAAGCAGCAAAAAAGCGCGGCGGCAAGCCCGTAGAAGAGATTAAGGCGGAAGAAACTAAAAAACCGGTGGAAAACAAAGAAGTTCTGTCCGAACCCGTCGCACCCGAAACCGAAGAATACACCGAAGATGCCGAAGAGATTGCGAATGAAAATGATGACGATACCGCCGAAAAAAAGACGGTCAATCGTCCGAAGAATTATCATGTATCACTCCGTGATGACGGCAAATGGCAGGTAAAGTTTGCAAAGGGCAGCCGTGCGCTGAAACTTTTCGACACTCAGGCCGAGGCGATCGCGTTTGCCAAGGAAAAAGCCGAAAATCAGGACGGAACCATCACGATCCACAAAAAAGACGGTAAGATCCGCAAACAGCGTTACGACAAGTAACGGCGTGAGTATTTAGAGGAAATAAGCATTAAACAGCGACGAACGATAAAAATCGTGCGCCGCTGTTTTTTGTTTGATCGGGATTATTTATCCGTTTTATCATAAGGATAATTATCCGTCTGCTGTCGGGGATTCCACGCCCGTTTCTATTTAATCGTCATAATAATCGATTGATTATAGTCGCCGAAATTTTTGCCGAACAGATTAAGTCCGCCGCGATGAACGGCGTCATTTTTGATGCCGATGGTGAGTTTCACGGCGTTGCCGGCATCGAGTTTAAGTCCGCCGACGGCGACGTGTGAATTTACCAGCGTTTTGTCGACGAAAGTACCCTCGGAATTGACCGAAATCGTCTTTAATATGCCGAACTGCGTGCTCGTTACGGGCCAGTGTTCGGGAGTGTAGTGTCCGCGCCTGCCGCCGAAATCGCCCGGAGAAGTAAAGGTCGTGAGTTCCACGTCGTTGACCGACACCGTAATATCGCTGGGCCAGTTGTTGTTATAGTACACGGTTTCCGAACAGATCTCGAACGAAAAAGTGATTTCGGCGATATCCATCCCGTCGGACGGTTTAGGGAAATTATAACTTATAAAACCGGAATCGAACCAGATACATTCGGCGTTTACGCGCTCGGGAAGGAAGAAAGTGGTCGGATCGTCGAATGCGCCGAGGTTTCCGTCCTTGCCCGTCATACCGCACGGAGCCTTTATATGGCAATGCGAATACAGTCCCACGGGCATTTCCATGACGTATTCGGTCGCCTGACTTTCCAGCATGCGCGGCGCGTCCAGCGACACGGTGTAACTCATCACCATTTGCGAGCAGTACTTCGTGTGCCCCTTGGGGCCCGGCTGATAGTTCACGAAAATCAACTGCGCCTCGTTCAGCGCGTCGATATGGCGCGAAACCGACGACACCGGTATGTCCAGTTCCGCCGAAAGATCGGAAAGATTCTTCGGGCGAAGAAGCAAACTTTTCAATATCCGCACGCGGTCAGGGACGGACAACGCGCGCGAAATCTTGACTATCATGTCGTGATCGTGCTCGGACGCCACCGACAACAGTATATCCTTCTCGGGACTTATAATATCGCTCAAATTTCCACCTCACGTAACGGCTTTTACGGCAAAACTCCGCCGCGACAAGCCGTTTTTGCGTATTTTTGCGGTAAAACTCCGCCGCAACTTCATAAAAATTATACGAAACGATAACCGCGTTGTCAACTGAAATTATCTATGTTTTCCGAAAAGTGGAAAGAATAGAGGGACGAAACTGTTAAAAATCGGAAAGGTAATAGGTATTGACATGTGAAAAATCCGTGTTAAAATGTATATGTAAAGGCGCGAGAAGCGTAGTTTTTGCGTCGCTGTTTTTCAAAATGCGAGTTACACGACTATGGAAAACCGAACGGGACAAAGGAGTCCTTAACCTTAAACGGAGCAGGACGAACGACGCCCCGGCGACAATGCGCGCGACATCGCCCTACTATGACAAATCAAAAGCAGGTGAATGATGCTAAGAACGGAATGCCCAAATCCACAATTCAGCCGCGAAGGTATAACCATTCTCAACGGCAAATGGAAGTTCTATTCGCCGTCCGTGCCGGACGCAAGCGAAATAGAAGTACCGTTTGCGCCGGAGTCGGTACTTTCGGGAATAAACCGCACGGACTTTATCAACGATTGCGAATACACCCGGACGTTTACGGCAGAAAAACCAAGTGGCGGCGAGAGACTTTTTATCCGTTTCGGTGCGGTTAATTACGAGGCGACCGTGTTTATAAACGGCAAGCGCGTCGGCGTGCATCGCGGCGGGTATACGCCGTTCGGCTTCGATATTTCCAAGGCAGTCGAGAGCGGCGAGAACGAAATACGCGTACTGGTACACAACGACGTTACCGAAAATATTCCCACCGGCAAGCAGTCGGCAAAGCGCGAATCGTTCGGTTGTTTTTACACCCGCGTGACGGGAATATGGCAGCCGGTATGGCTGGAACGCACGCCTGAGAACTACGTCAAATCTCTGCGGTTTTTCCCGGACATAGGAAAGGGAAGCGTCGGAGTGGAAATCGTGGGCGAGGGCGAGGGCGACGCGGAGATTACCGTGACCTACGACGGCAAACCCGCCGGCGAAGCGAAAGGTTATGTCAAATACCGCAAACGTTTCGAGATCGCGCTGGGCGAAAAACACTTGTGGGAGATCGGCAACGGCAGACTGTACGACGTGACGGTACGCTATTGCGGCGACGAAGTGAAGAGTTACTTCGGGCTGAGAGAGGTTCGTTATGACGGAATGAAATTCCTGCTTAACGGCGTGAGCGTGTTTCAGCGGTTGTCGCTCGATCAGGGATATTATCCCGACGGGCTGTACACCGCGCCCGACGACGAAAGCATGATCCGCGACGTGGAACTGGGGCTGCGGCTCGGGTTCAACGGCGCAAGACTGCATCAGAAAGTGTTTGATCCGCGTTTCCTTTACCACTGCGACAAGGCAGGCTACATGGTGTGGGGCGAGTTCCCGAGCTGGGGCGTCGATTACGAAAACCTCGAAGCGCTCGGGACGGTAGCGGGCGAGTGGACGGAAGCGGTGGAACGCGACTTCAATCACCCGTCGATAGTCACCTGGTGTCCGTTAAACGAAACCTGGGAAAGCCTGATCGATCCCAGAAAGGTGCGCGACGTGCGCTTTGTGGACGCGATATATGCGCTGACCAAGGCACTCGACGAAACCCGTCCGTGCGTGGACGTGAGCGGCGGCTTTCACGGTCACAAAACCGACCTTTACGACTTCCACGACTATCTCGATCCCGAAACGCTGGAAAAACATCTCAAAGCACTGGATGAGAAAGACGAACTTATCATGGATAAGGTTTACGCGCCGGATTTTGCGGACGAGGACGGGCTTCGTTACGAAAAGGGACTGCCGCTTAACGCCAGCGAGTACGGCGGAGTGTCGTATGCGACTTCGAGCGAAAACGGCTGGGGTTACCGACGCTGCGGCGGCGAACAGGAGTACGTCGACGGTTACGTCAGACTCACGAGTTTGCTGCTGAAAGCGAAAAAACTGAGCGGATTCTGTTACACGCAACTTTACGACGTGGAGCAGGAGCAAAACGGACTGTACACTTACGACCGCAAGTCGAAGTTCAGCGAAACGGCGGAAAGGCAAATCCGCGAATGTAATATGCAAAAAGCCGCGATAGAAGATTGCACGCAGTCCGAAACCGCGATGAATAATCAGGATAACTTCGGAGCGGGTTTTGTTGTTCCGGCAACCTCGGACCGTTTCGAAAAGCGTAAAATATACTAAAAAGGAGTAACCGAAAATGAAAGGAAAAATTAAAAGAATTATCGCAACGATGCTTGCGACGGTAACCTGTTTCTCGCTCGGCGCGTGCGCGGGCGGCTCCGGTCAGATCAACCCGGGACTCGACGACGAGCAGATCGACGTCTCGAGAACGCAGTTATACGTTTTCAACTTCTACGGCGGTTACGGATCCGACTGGCTCGCGGCTGCAAAGAAGAAGTACGAGGACCTTCATAAGGACGACGTTTACGAGGAAGGCAAAAAAGGCATCCAGATCTACGTCAACAACCAGAAATCGACCGCAGGCGCGGTTCAGAGCCAGATCCTCGACAACCGCGACGAAGTGTACTTTACCGAATACGCTTATTACTACACGATGAAAGCGGAGGGCGTCCTCGGCGACATCACCGACGCGGTTACCGCCGACCTTAGTTCGTTCGGCGACAAAGCCGGCTCGACGATTGTGGGCAAACTCACCGACGAGCAGAAAGAGTACTACGGCGTTGCGGAAAGCGACGGCAAGACTCATTATTATGCTATCCCGCACTATTCCGCTTATACCGGGATTGTGTACAACAAGGATCTTTTCGATCAGAAAGGCTACTACTTCGCGAAAACGCCCGCCGGCACCGAAGATATTTCCGACTATTTTATCTACAACGAGAACGACGCGAGAAGCGCAGGTCCGGACGGAATAGAAGGCACGGACGACGACGGACTTCCCGCGACCTACGACGAGTTCTTCATGCTGTGCGACTATATCGTTCAGGACGGCGGCTTGCCGCTGGTATGGACGGGCGCGAACTACCGCGACTATCTCAACTCGCTCATGATGTCGATGGCGACCGACTATGAAGGACTCGACCAGACGATGCTCAACTACACGCTCGACGGCGAGGCTACCGACCTCGGCAGATCGCAGAACGGTCAGTTCGTAAAGGACGCCGCCGCAACCCCGATCACCTCGACCAACGGCTATGAACTCGCGCGTCAGGCAGGCAAGTACTATGCGCTGCAATTCCTCAACAGAATCGTCACCACCGACAAATATCATCACGACCTCGTGTTCAACAGCGGTTTCTCGCACATGAACGCGCAGGAAGAATTCCTCTACGCAGGTCTTGACGGAACGTCAAAAGACATCGCGATGCTCGTCGACGGCATCTGGTGGGAAAGCGAAGCGACCACGACCTTCAACGAAATGGCGACCGGCATGGACGAAAAGTATTCCAAGGCAAACCGTAACTTCGGCTTTATGCCGTTCCCCAAGGCTACCCGCGAGAAAGTAGGGGCAGGCAAAAACACGCTGTTCGATCACATTTACTCGATGTGCTTTATGAAAGCGAACATTGCCGACTGGAAGAAACCCATCGCTTACGACTTCATCAAGTTCGTACACTCCGACGCGCAACTCGTCGAATACAGCCAGATCACCGACACTCCGAAAGCGCTCGACTACACGATGAACGACGAACAACTTGCCAAAATGTCGCCTTACGGCAGATCGGTCATGAAAGCGAAACAGAACTCCGACATAGTATATCCGTTCTCGACCAACACGACCTACGTCAACAATCAGAGTAAATTCGTCATGTCGGAATTGTTCCGCACCACCGTCGGTTCTTCCGATTATCAGTGGGCTGCTCACGTTTTCCACGAAACGAGCACCACGCTCGAAAATTACTTCAACGGAATGATCAAGTTTCAGCAAAACAACTGGAAATCGCTTGCATAAGCGAATAGTGAGGTGAAACCCTTGGAAAAATCAAAGAAAAAACGCGTGCTGAGAGGGAAGGACAAAGACCTGATCTTCTACACGCTGATGATGATCTTTCCGATAGCGCAGTTCTGCGTGATGTATATCGGCGTCAACTTCAACTCGATACTGCTTGCGTTCAAGAAGATCGACACGATGTCCGGAACATATACCTGGACGTTCTCGAACATACAGAACGCGTTTGACCTGTTTACGAAGTCGCCGGTACTGCTGGCGACGGCAAAGAACAGTTTGCTCGCCTATGTAGTACTCACGTTCCTGGGCACGCCGCTCGGGCTGATATTCTCGTATTACATTTACAAGAAACTACCCATAAGCAACGCGTTCCGCGTGATCCTGTTCCTACCGTCGATCATTTCCGGCATAGTCATGGTCACGATCTTCCAGTTCTTTGTCGAGCGCGCGATTCCCGCGTTCGCGTCGCAACTGTTCGGCGTGAAAATCAGAGGGCTGCTGGAAAACCCCGGTTCGCGTTACGCAACGATCATCTTCTACAACTTGTGGGTAGGATTCGGCACGTCCGTACTCATGTACTCCAACGGAATGAGCGGTATTTCGCAGGAAGTAGTGGAGTCGGCGCACCTCGACGGAGCGACCGGACTTACCGAGTTCTGGAAAATCACGCTGCCGATGATTTATCCCACGCTGTCGACCTTCCTTATTACGGGCATCGCGGGACTGTTCACCAACCAGATCGCGCTGTACTCGTTCTACGGCGGCGGCGCACCGGAAAACTTACAGACTTACGGCTATTACCTGTACATGAAAACCAAGAACGCGGCTTCGGACTCCGAGTACACGTTGCTTGCGGCAATGGGCTTACTGCTCACCGTCATCGTAGTTCCGCTCACTCTCGGCGTCAAATGGGCACTCGAAAAATTCGGACCGAAGGAGGACTAGTATATGAAAGAATTTACTACTACCAACATCGAGCCGAAAATGAGCGCGCGCGAAACCAAATCGCGGTTCAACGCGTTCACGATCACGCTGCTCGTGTGCCTGATCCTGTACACGATTTCGCTGTTCACGCCGCTTATCTGGGGACTATTGAGATCGTTCCAGAAACAGTCGGAATTCCGCCTCAACATTATCGGTTTCCCGAAAAAATGGGTGTGGAACTATTCCTTCGTTTTCAAAATGTTCTTCGTAAGAGTCCCGTCCGCTACGGGTGTGAAGAAAGTCGGCATGGGAATGATGTTCCTCTATGCGTTCCTGTACTCGCTCGGCTGTGCGTTCACCTCGACGCTTATTCCGTGCATAACGGCTTACCTTTGCGCAAGATACAGGTTCCGTTTCTCGAAAGTCGTTTACACCACGGTCATCGTCACGATGGTACTGCCCATCGTCGGCGCGCTCCCGTCGGAAATCCGCATGGCGAAAGCCCTCGGACTGTTCGATAAACTCTACGGATTGTGGATAATGAAAGCGAACTTTTTGGGGCTGTACTTTCTCGTGTTCCACGGAATCTTCAAAACGCTCCCTATGGCTTATACCGAGGCGGCGAAGATAGACGGGGCGAGCAACCTTGCGGTGCTGCTCAGAATCATTTTGCCGCTGGTGAGAAACACGTTCTTCACGGTAATGCTGATCAACTTCATCGCTTTCTGGAACGACTACCAGACGCCGCTCATCTACATGCCGTCGTATCCCACGATCGCGCTGGGTATGTTCTACATGGCGTCGACGACGGAAAACGGCTTGTCCACCGTCCCGATGCGTATGACGGGCGCAATGCTGATGCTCATCCCCATACTCGTGCTGTTTCTGTGCTTTCACAAGAGATTGCTCGGAAATCTCACGGTCGGCGGACTGAAAGGCTGAAATAACAATAATACGTAAATGAAAAAAGAAAATCAAACCAATCCTAAAACAGGAGGAATAAGCATGAGTAAAAAATGGAAAACCATCGTAGCGAGCGCGGTACTAGCTGCCGCGGTTGCCGCGAGCGGTACGGCGGTTTACATGGGGCAGGGGAAAACGGACCCCGTCTATGCTTCCGCCGCATGGTCGGACCCGACCGTGGAGGACATCAAGCCTTTCGGCACGAAGTTCACCGTTCCCGAGCGCACCGTCACAGTCGACGGCAATGCCGTCACCGCGAGCGCGGTAGTGATCAAACCCGACGGCTCGGCTACTACCGAAAAGGAAGTCACGCTTGACGTGTCCGGCGTTTATACCGTGGTTTACACCGCGACCGTGAACGGCAAACCCTACGTCGACGAAGTGACCTTCCGCGTCGACGACGCGGCGTATGTGCTGTCGAGCAGCAAGAGCAGCGCGACCTACGGCAAGTATCAGTATTCGGAAAGCGCGTCCGGCGTAATGGTGCGCCTTGCCTACGGCGACAGCATCACGTTCAACACGCCTATCGACGTGAAAGGCGCGACCAAGTCCGACG
>CAKQVV010000003.1 GCA_934277845.1 uncultured Clostridia bacterium | reverse complement strand
ATGCTGGACGTAGTGTTCACGCTGCTCACGCAGGTCGTATTCCTGTTGATCGTGCCGTTCGTTATCTACACGGTCACGCTGAAAAAGAACTTCCGCGGCGTACTGGAATTTTCCAACTTCCGTATGACTAACCCGTGGATACTCGTTTTGTGTATTCCGCTCGGCGTGTGCTGTATCATCGCCACCATGGGTATTTCCACGATCTGGTACACGATCCTCACGCTGTTCGGCTATTCTTCGGGCAGCAGCACGACCTATCCCGAAACATTCTCGGTGTGGTTGCTGCTTCTCAACCTGTTCCTCACCGGCGTACTCCCCGGGTTTTGCGAGGAATTTACCAACCGCGGCGGCTTTCTGACGGTAATGCGCGGCTCGTTCGGTACGGCGCAGACGATACTTCTGTGCGGACTGGAATTCGGACTTTTCCATCAGAACATAACTCAGGTTTTCTACACGTTTGTTTTCGGCATGCTCATGGCGACGCTGTGCCTTTATACCCGTTCGGTTTTTCCCGGCATGATAGTGCATTTTCTCAACAACTCGATCAGCGTCTACCTCGATTTCGCCGAGGAATATTCGCTGCCGCTCGGCGGTTTCTTCGACAGAGTAAACGCGCTTCTGACCTCGAACTTCGCGCTCGCGGCGTTTTTGTGGTTTTTGTTCGTCGCCGTCGGCGGCGGCATACTGTTCGCGATCATAACGCTTGCCCGGCGCGACGTGAAAAAACGTTACCGCAAGCCCGAACCGCCCGTGCGCCGTTACTCAACCGAAACCGTAATCACCGCCGCCGACGGCGAAACCGTGAATAACGACGAGGACGCTGTCGTTCCTCTTTCGGACAAAACTCTCTATAAACCCGTTCTTCGCGACTGGGCGTTCTATATCGGTGCGGTGGCAGTCACCGTCATCACCACCGTGTGCACGTTCGTGTGGGGGCTAAAGTGAAAAAAGCGACTATCCTTTGCGTGGGCAAAATCAAGGAAAAATACCTTGCCGACGGTATTGCCGAGTACGCAAAACGTCTGTCGCGCTATTGCGGGTTTTCGGTTGTCGAAATCCCCGACGAAACGGGCGACGCCGAAGTGAAAAAAGAAAGCGACGCGCTGCTTGCCCGGCTTCGCGGATACGTAATTCTTCTCGATCTCGGCGGCAAGGAACTGTCCAGTCCCGACTTTGCCGAAGTCGTCGACCGCGCTTACCTGACTTCGCCCGAAATCACGTTCGTTATCGGCGGGAGCAAGGGCGTGGACGAGCGCGTGCGCGCAAAAGCGAACCTGTGCGTTTCTTTCGGCAAAGTCACCTATCCGCACCAGCTGATGCGCCTTATTCTCGCCGAGCAAATCTACCGCGCATTCAATATTCTCGCCGGCACGCCTTACCACAAATAATAAAACAAGCAAAACCCGACATTGACGCAAAACCGAATATGAATTTTCGCTCCGCAAGACACGATCCCGCGGGGCTTTTCATATAAAAAACAATGATTACTTATTCGGAAATCTCGGAAAAAACGGAAAATCTCGGGCGAGCGGGCGCGGAAACGGGCAGTATCGGCTCGTCCGAATACGGTGCGGCAATACCGTTTATCAAAGTCGGGACGGGCAGTCCGGTCATTATCGTCACGGCGGCGATACACGCACGCGAAAATCCGACCGCGTCGCTCGCGCTCGATATGGCAGACTACGCGATGAAAGCGAATTTTTCGGGTACGCTGTATTTTATTCCGATCGTCAACCCCGACGGCGCACTTTTGATCGAATACGGCGCAGCGGCTTTCGGCGAAGAACCCGCCGGTTTTTTGCGGCATGTAAACGGCGGCAAAAACGATTTTTCGCTGTGGAAAGCGAACGGAAAAGCCGTCGATCTCAACGTGAATTTCGACGCGAGGTGGGGACAGGGGCGACAAAACAGGTTTACTCCCGCTCCCGAAAACCACGTCGGAAAATACCCGTTTTCAGCCGCCGAAACCCGTGCGCTTCGCGACTTTACGCTCGCGGTAACCCCGGATTGCACGCTGTCGCTGCACGCCAAAGGTCGCATTGTTTACTGGTATTTTCACCAAAGCGGCGAAACGAAAGTCCGCGACCGCCGCATTGCCGGATTTATCGCCGCCGAAACCGGCTACGCGCTCGGTAGCGGTTTCACCGACAGCGCGGGCGGATACAAGGACTGGTGCGTCGAAAAACTCGGTATTCCGGCGTTCACGATAGAAGTCGCGTCCGATTATCTCTCGCACCCGCTCGGCGACGACGCGCTCACACCCGGCGAACGCGCCGCGCTTATTCCGCTTCCCGTAAAACTTCTCGACGTAATCCCCGATCGTAATGTGTAATCAATAAATCGTCGTCAGTAACCGCAGATTATCGGCAACGCAATCGACCGTTTTATCGTTTCGTCACCCGTAATTTTTCAAGACTGCTTTTGTAAAAATGCCGCTATCGGCAATATTTCCGGAAATTTTGTTTATATTTTTCCGTATTTTTGCCGTTATCGGCAACTTTCTTCCGATTTTTCGTCGACTTTTCCTTTACTTTTTGCCGATAAAAAGGTATAATACGCTTATGAAATATTTATCGGTAAACGAAATCGCAAAAAAATGGGGCGTATCCGAACGAAGCGTCCGCAATTATTGCACGAAAGGTCGGGTAGACGGAGCGTTTCTCACCGGCAAAACGTGGAATATTCCCGAAAACACACCTAAACCCGATCGCACGCACGGTACAAAAGCGAGCACCCGAACTCTCCCCGAAGTTTTGCGGGAAGAAATGCACGGCGGGATTTCCGGCGGGATTTATCACAAAGTCCAGATCGAACTGACCTACAACTCAAACCATATCGAGGGAAGTCGGCTGACACACGAACAAACGCGATATATTTTTGAAACCAACACGATAGGCGCGGACTCCGCGGTGAACGTGAACGACGTAGTAGAAACTGCAAATCATTTCAAGTGCGTCGATGAGATCATCGAACAGGCAAACCGCAAACTCACCGAAAAATTCATAAAAGAACTTCACCGCACGCTGAAAAACGGTACGAGCGACAGCCGCTTGTCGTGGTTTAACGTGGGCGAATATAAAAAACTGCCCAACGAAGCGGGAGGACGCGAAACGACTGCCCCCGAAGACGTCCCGGCAGCAATGTCCGCACTTATAGAAAACTACAACTCGCTCGAAAAACCTGCTTTCGACGACGTACTCGACTTTCACTATCGTTTCGAGCGGATCCACCCGTTTCAGGACGGCAACGGCAGAGTAGGGCGGCTTATTCTTTTCAAGGAATGTCTGCGATGCGGTTTCGTGCCGTTCATAATCGACGAAGAACTGAAATTGTTTTACTATCGCGGACTTAGCGAGTGGCAAAACGTGCGAGGGTATTTGCACGACACCTGCCTTACCGCGCAGGACAAATTCAAACTGTATCTCGACTATTTCAAAATCGATTATTAAAATCAGGCTTTTGCGAGGAAAAAATGAATAACGACGAAAAAATAATGAAAAAATGCCTGACTCTCGGCGAGAGCGCGGCGAAAAACGGCGACGTGCCGGTGGGGTGCATAATCGCCGACGAAAACGGCAGAATCGTTGCAAGAGCATACAACAGGCGCGAGGCTGACGGCGATCCGGTCGCTCATGCCGAAATTCTCGCGCTTCGAAAGGCAGGGCGCAAACTTCGGCTGAAAAATCTCTCCGGTTACACGCTTTTCGTCACGCTCGAACCGTGCGTCATGTGCGCGGGCGCGATCGTCAACGCGCGCATTTCCCGCGTGGTTTTCGGGGCATACGACCGCCGTTTCGGCTGTTGCGGTTCTGTCGACAACGTTGCCGACTCGGACAGGTTCAACCACCGCGCCGTCGTCACGGGCGGCGTTCTCGAAGAAGAATGTTCCGCTCGTCTTTCCGCTTTTTTCGCCGAAATCCGGGAAAAGAAAAAACCGGCGAAACAGGATTGATCGCGGCTCGTTTCGTCCCGTAATTTTCCGGTAGCAAGGTTTCATAATCGCGACACAACGAGCAAATACTACTAAAAATCCGTAAAAACGCAACTTAAATCGCGCGGATTGCACAAAAAATTCACGCGGATTTTAGCAACAACGACGGTATTTTGCTTGCGAGAGCGGTCACAGTGTGGTATAATGCCTTGTAGCGGTGAAATTTTACTTCGCTTTCTATATGTGTTCGCGCGCGCAGGCATGCGACAAAAAAATATAACGAACGGTGTCGTTCCGGTCAGTTCCGTAAACGCGCCGTCGTGCCGCCGAACGGGCGGCAAACGGCGGAAACGCCGACGGAGGTTTGATAATTGAAATCCAGCACGAAAGGCATAATAACGGTAATAGTCGTTCTTTCCGTATTCGCGATCGCGGGCTTGTTTCTCATGTTCCGCAACACGGCAAAAGAGTGGTCGTTCAACGAACTCAAAGCCGCCATCGACGCGGGTAAAGTCACGGAAGTTTCCGTACACAACGATATCGTTTCCGTAAAAGCCGAAAATTCCAAAAAGTATAACTACCAGACTTACGTTCAGCAGAACGTAGCCGAGTGGAACATTTACGAAACGGAAAAACAGACCGTTACGAACGAGGACGGCACCACGAGCGAAGTCGAGGTCAAGGTTCTCAAGGGCACCGTTTCGTTCTCGGCGTATATCGACAACTACAACGCGACGCACGAAGCCGCAATCAAGATCACGTTCAACGACCGCAACGCAGGCAGTATCTGGTCGACGATTATTCCTATTATAGGATTCGTCCTTCTGGTCGTTCTCGCGATCGTTCTTTTCCGCTCGATGGGCGGCGTGAACAAGCAGGCGATGAACTTCGGCAAGTCACGCGCGAACGTTCAGGGCAACATAAAAGTACGCTTTTCGGACGTTGCCGGCGCGGAAGAGGAAAAGGAAGAACTCAAAGAAATCGTCGAGTTCTTGAAGTCCCCGCAAAAATTCACCGCCGTCGGCGCGAGAATCCCGAGGGGCGTGCTTCTCGTCGGTCCTCCCGGCACCGGCAAAACGCTGTTTGCCAAAGCCGTCGCGGGCGAGGCGAACGTGCCGTTCTTCTCGATTTCCGGATCGGACTTTGTGGAAATGTACGTAGGCGTGGGCGCAAGCCGCGTGCGCGACCTGTTCGACACCGCCAAAAAGAACATGCCATGCATCATCTTCATCGACGAAATCGACGCGGTGGGACGTCAGCGCGGAGCGGGCCTCGGCGGCGGTCACGACGAGCGCGAACAGACGCTCAACCAGTTGCTCGTCCAGATGGACGGTTTCGCCACCAACGACGGAATTATCGTCATGGCGGCAACCAACCGCGCGGACATTCTCGATCCGGCGCTTCTGCGTCCGGGCAGATTCGACCGCCAGATCTACGTCAATATTCCCGACGTGCGCGGCAGGGAAGCGATATTCAAGGTTCATTCGCGCAACAAACCCATGGCGGCGGACGTCGATTTTCAGACGCTCGCCCGCATCACGAGCGGTTTTTCGGGCGCGGATATAGCAAATCTTCTCAACGAAGCGGCGATTTTGTGCGCGCGCGATAACCGCCACAAGATCACGATGGAGGACCTTTACGAAGGTATAAACAAGGTCGTCATGGGCCCGCAGAAAAAATCCCGGCTGGTCACCGAGGTCGACAAGCGCATCACCGCTTACCACGAGTCAGGTCACGCGATCGTCGCGCGTTGCATACCGCAATGCGATCCCGTACACGAAATCAGCATTATTCCACGCGGTCAGGCGGCAGGCTACACCATGACTCGCCCCGACAACGACGACGATCACATCACCATCGGCAAACTCAAAGCAAATCTGGCGATGTGCATGGGCGGCAGGGCAGCCGAAGAGATAGTAATCGAGGACGTTTCCTCGGGCGCGGTCGGCGACATCAAGCAAGCCACCGGCATCGCGCGCAAGATGGTTACCGAATGGGGTATGTCCGAATCCTTAGGTCCCGTTTATTACGGATCCAGCCAGGAAGTTTTCCTGGGGCGCGATTACCAGACGACGCACTCGTATTCCGAGGAAGTCGCGGCAAAAATCGACAAGGAAGTCGCTTCTCTCGTCGACGCCGCTCACGAGCAGGCTCTCGATATTCTCAAATCTCATCGCGAAGTCATGGACGTCATGGTCAGAGTCCTTCTCGACTGCGAAACCATTTACTCCGAAGAGGTCGACATGATCATGAACGGCGCGAGCGCGGACGAAGTCAAGGAAGAACTCAAATCACGCCTCAACGCCAAGTACGAGAAAAAACAGGCTGCCGTCTCTTCCGGACAGATCTGAACCGGACAAAATACAACTTCGTAACTAAATTAAATCCGAAATAAAGACAGGAGAACAAACAATGAAAAAAGCAGTTTCCAGAACGTTGATCATCGTGGGATCGGTTGTACTCGCGCTTGCGATCGTAGTGCTCGTTTTGAGCCTCGTCAAGAACAAGCCCATGAGCGTACTCGACGGCTACAACCGCGTTGAGGTTTACAACCTCTCGTCCGCCGACCGTATCGAAATCGAAGCGTCGTCCGACCGTAACGCCGAGTTCAAAGCCGGCATGGACAAGGCTCAGTACTCTATTATGCAGGGCATTTTAGAGGGCAAGGCAAGCGGCAAGATGCAGTTCAAAACCGAAGTCAAAGAGGGCGAAACCGAAAAAAGCCGCGTCAAAATCGAGTCGGTCAACATCAAAAACATCGCATCCACCGACAGTCTTTACAAACTTGTGTTCGTCTATAGCGAGGCGAAGAAAGTGACCGTCGAGGGCGAAGAGATCGAATTCGATCACGCAGTCGTGCTCGTGGGCGACAGCAAGAACGAAATTCAGACCGTCGAAGTCGTGTTCTATCTCGACTCCAAGGTCGATAACGAAGCCGCCGACGAAGACGTTTCTTCCGAGTACTACACCGTAAATCCCGTCCTCGTCCGCGCCCGCACCACCGACTTTTACAACGCCATCGCCGGCATCGTCGCAAACAGATAAGCATAGTTTAATCCCTATAAATTAAAATAAAAATCGATCGTTCGGTTTTCCCTTGCGGTCGATTTTTTTTGTTGAAATATAGGTTATTTTTATAAGGATAATTACTTGTTTGATGGAGGGGATCCTCACGCTCACTTCGTTCGCTCAGGATGACGACGGTAAAAGTAAATGGTACACTTTCCGTATTTAAATAATAACGTATAGCTATCGTTTCACAACGTCATCCTGAGGGAGCGGCGTTCCGCGACCGTAAGGATCCCATGCAATAGAAAAGTAATTATCCTATAAAAACGTACTACTTAAAATAGAACGCGCAGCCTTACTCCTACCTCGTCATCCTGAGCGCATAGCGCGTAAGGATCCCCCGCATGGAACACGTAATTATCCCTATATTTCCACGCCTATTTCGTGAGAAAGATCGTTCCATTCACTGTTCATACTTTCAATCAGCGCGATTTTCTTTTCTCTCTTGTATTTTTTTAATTGTTTTTCTCGTTCGATAGCCAGCCCGATTTCACTGAAAATCTCAAAGTATACCAACTTGTCCGTATTGTATTTTGACGAAAAACCGTCGTAAACTTTTAATTTATGCTGTTCCGTTCGCGATTTTAAATCACTCGTAACGCCGGTATACAAAACCCCGTCTTTTCTGTTCGTCATTATATATACGTAACTGTATTTCATAATTTTTTCCGGTTGACTTCTCGTTCCATGCGGGGGATCCTCACGTCGTAATAAACAACCCTTTTATAATCGGGTTGTTTATTACTCCTCAGGATGACGTGATAAAAACGAAAGTTCACGTTATTATTTAAACTGCAAAAATACCTTATTTATAAAATAGGTGTATGAACTTTATTTCCAAACTATATTTCTTTCTTTTATATTTAATATTATAATTGTAGATATTGATGCCAACATGATTAGTATATAAAGTACTTGCAAAAATATAGCAAAGCCGCAATAATAGTATTTGGTATCTGAAGTTGGTTGATCTTTATCCATAAACTTAAAAACGCTACATCTGTATAATGGTTTTACTCCCGTACTAGATCCATCACTCACCCATACTTGATCGTGTTTAATATTGGAATTTTGATGATTCTTTTTTATTTCTTTTGCCGATTCATATGTATAAAAACCATTTTTCCAAAATACAATTTTATTATTATATTCACGTCCTAAATAATATGTATTTTGATAAAAACAATATCTCCACACACTCTCTTCTTTGCATACATATTCTTTACCTTTAAAAACTTTTGTGGATAATAGTACTATATTTAGGATAATTGTTAAAAGCAGTATACAAACGCTAATAACACGGACAATTTTGGTTTTATTCATTAAAAATTTTCCTCAGTTTAAATCTCATGCGCCCCGTCGTTCAGGAACAGAATACCGAGCGTGCCTTTACCGCAGTGGCTGGTGATCGTCGAACTTGCGATTGTTTCGATGATTTCATCGAACTGATAATGTTTCGCGATTGCCGCGCGGGTGAGTTCAACGACTTCGGGATCGGCGGAAGTATGCGTAATGAAAATGCGTTTGGTATCGGGAGTAGTGTACATGTCGAAGATATTGTCGACGTATTTTTCGACGATGGCGGTCGCCGAGCCGCGATACTTTTTACCGACGACGATCTTGCCGTCTTTAAGGAGAAGGGAAGGTTTGAGTTTGAGCGCGGTCGCGAAGAACGACGCGAGTCCCGAGCATCTGCCGCCCTTGTAGAGGTATTCCATCGTGTCGACGAAGAACGACGCCTGAACAAACGGTACGCGGTCAACGCATTTGTCGAAGATTTCCTTTGCCGTGTACTTGCCGCTGTCGCGAAGATCGCAAGCGTAAAGAACGAGCAATCCGGTGCCCGAAGAGAGCGACCTGCCGTCTACTACGTACACGTTCTCGAAGTCTTTTGCCGCTTCGCTTGCGTTATGGTAAGTCGCGGAAATATCTCCGGAAATACAAAAATGAACTATGCTGTCGTCGGCGTTCTTTTTAAGTCCGGCAAAGAACTCGCGATGTTCCTCGACGCCGCGCGCCGCGGTCTTTGGAAGAATACCGTTCTTTGCCACGAACTCGTAAATCTTGTCCGGGGTGACGGTAATTCCGTCCTCGTAACTGTCGTTGCCCAGAACCACCGCAAGCGGCAGCGTGGGTACGTTGCGCTCTTTGAAAAGAACTCCGAGATCACAAGTCGAATCAGATGAAATTATAACCATATTTGCTCTCCTTAATAAAACCGTTTCGGGTTTCGTTTTAAAAATTTGTTTATTTTTTTCGGGTTTGAGTTTGTTTCGCGGGCGGATTTTTTTCAGACGTTATGTTTGTTGTTCACTTCTTTTCTTCCCGGATAGAAAAAATCGAAGAAACTTTGCCAGAATCCGCCGTCGATCACCGCAAACTCTTTGCCGACCACCGCCGACGTATCGAACATACCGTAATAACGCGAATCCTTCGAAACGTTGCGGTTATCGCCGAGCGCGACTATTTCGCCTTTTTCCACGGTCACGTACTTGCCGCCGTTTATCATGTCGTCGAGATCGTCCGCAACAGGTATTTTTACGAAAAGTATCTCGTTGTTTTTTTCGTCGTTCGACATTTTTTCTTTTATATACGGCTCGTTTTGTTTCACAAACCCGTCGCCGCGATCCAGATACAACTCGACGTCGCCGCCGTTTTTCACAAATCCTATCTTATCGCCGCCGACGGCTATCACTCGCTTTATAATGCGTATTTTTCCGGTATCGATTACCACTATATCTCCGCGGTCGGGCGATAAATACAGTTTGTTTATAACCACCGTTTCACCGTCATGAATACCGTTTTCCATCGACGAACCGATTATTCCGACCGGTTCGACTGTAATGTGCATGATTATCACGAGCGCAAGCACGACGATTACGAAATTTATAACGACCGAAAAAACTCTGTCAAGCGCTCCTTCGCCGGCGTTTTTACCATACAAAACCCTGATTTCGTCGTTCATACGGTTTCCTCCGGGATAACGCGCTTTATCGCTTTTATTGCTTTTTCCGACGGCAAAAGCACGGTCTTTCCGCACCTGAGGCAAGTGAGTTTATAATCCGCGCCGGTACGCGTCACGACGAACTTGTCGTTTCCGCAGGCATGCGGTTTTTTCGTCGTCACTCTGTCGCCGGGTTTTACCGTCATATCCATAACAGCGTGTTAATGAGCAGTTCGCTTTCGCTGTCGACGGTTATCGAAACCGCTTCGTCCCAGCCGTCCATCGGTCCTTCGGGGGACCTGAATTCCTCGACGGACAGCGTTATCTTCGACCATTCGGCATAACTCTCGGTGCGTTTGAGAGCAGAGTAGGTGACATAACCGTTTTCTGTCTTGCAGGTCACTTTTACCGTAAGCGTCTGTATTTCCTTGGAATAGACGAGTAATTGCAACAGGCTGTCGCGGTTTCCGCAGGTGTGAATATCGCCGATTTTCAGCGTCGTTATCGTGTTTACCGAACTCGTAACGCCCTGAATACCGTTGCACCCTTCTTTTATCGAAATTTCACCTTCACCGTCGCGATCGGACGAGATCAGCCAGTCGTCGGTACCCATATCCACGTCGTAAACGAGCCGCGAGCGCACGATTTCTTTCGCCGCCACTCCCATCATGTACGGCACGCGCGTCACGATCTCGCTGGTCAGCGTCACACCGTTACGATATTTTACGCTGACAAACGCGCTCGTTTCGTCTTTAAGGACGTAAACGTCGGCTTTAGTGATATATTCGTCTTCGGAAACGCGTTCGAGATTGAGTCGCGACCAGTTGCGGTATGTTCCTTCCATTTCGCTGTAGGAATAATAAAGCGCTATTTTTTCTACTTTTTCTTTATCGTAAATCTTTACTTCGTAGTAAAGCGAACGATCGCTGTTTTTTGCGTCGAGTTCGGGCGGTTCGGGCAGAATTTCGTGCTTGAAACATTTTTCGTTGATAAAAGCGAGCACACTCTTTCTTTGTTCGGGAGATAATGTGTTGTCCGAATGTTCGGCGATAAAAAACCTAACTTTTTCGGAAGAAACCCTGTATATATCGTTGGTTTTAAAAAGCGAATTTTCGCGATTGTTGGAACTCTCTACTATATAAAGCGGAACTTTAGCAACCGGAGTATAGGACGCGTTCGCAAGACATGCGTTGTACACCATCGCGTCGTTGGAATTAAGATCCGGTCCGTCCGGAATATACGAAGTATTAAAAAGCGCGACCGCGCACGCCGCGTCGGGCATAACGTAAGCCGCTTTGTATACCTGATGTCCGCCGCGTTTGACTCCGAAAAACGAGATTCTGTTCTTGTCGAGCCCCGGTTGATTCTCAAGATATACATAACACCGAAGTATTACGGAAGTGTAGACATACCAGCACGAAAGTTTCGGGTTGACGGGCAGACGGTAATAGCCGCTGTCCTCGGTGTAATAGTTCGCGCGTTTCAGCGAGTCGGGATAGATCGTGAAAAGTCCTTTGCCGTCGCGTTTGCCGGCATAGTCGGGGACTATTACGGTATAACCGCAATCCGTAAGAATATTTATATAGGTCGGATCAAACGGCGTTTCTATGTCGTTCATGAGTACTATTGACGCACCCGACGGAATGGACGCAGGAGTATAAAGCCGCGCGTAAATTCTCGTGCAGCCGTCACCCGTGGCTTCGCCGTTGAAATAGATGTGTTTTACCGTATAACGCTCTTCGTTCTCGGCGGACAGTACAGTTTCTCCCAAAGGTAATATTCGGGGATCGTAGTCCTTCCACAGAGTTTGCGCCGTTATCAGTTCCATAGCCGCCTCTCTCGTTCCGTCCGCCTAGATAAAGCCCGACCGACAAAACTCTTCATTCTATAGTATTTTATTAAATAACGCGGAATTTGTCAAGCCTTTCTTACAGGGGCGGCAATTCGCCCCTTAACCCGAATTTAAGATAAGGTTATTTGTGTAAATATTCAGATAAGGTTATTATAAATATAATGAGAAGTTTCCGTTTTTTGCCGTCATCCTGAGCGCGCGGATTTCCGCGCGTAAGGATCCCCTGTTGATTAACGTCATCCTGAGTGAACGAAGTGAACGTGAGGATCCCCTATATTAGGAACGAACTTAACATTTTAAAAGAGTATTATTATGAGGAATAGTATCTTTTCGTAATACTACTTTTTTCAGGTGACGAAAAAAGTAGCAAAAAAGTCATTGGGGGACACTATCGGTTGTGTCCCCCTAATCCCCCCGCAACTCTTTATGTGTCGGAAATGGGCATAGTATGATTGTCGCGTGACAAACGAAACTCTTGCCTTCCCCCTCGGGGGAAGGTGGCGGCGTAGCCGACGGATGAGGGGATAATAATGTTTCCGTTCCGTGTTCCCCGTCATTCAGAGCGGGGCGGAACGCCGCGCGTGGAATCCCCGACATGGAGCGAATAATCGACTTTATAAAAAGGTTCCGCTAAAAAACTAACGCGCAGTTTCCGTGTTCCCCGTCATAGCATAAAAAATCTAACGCACCCTTTCCGTTTTTCCCGTCATTCAGAGAAAATGCATAAGCATTTTCGTGGAATCCCCGACATGGAACCGCTAATCCAACCTTATAAAAATAGGTTAATAACGTTCTTGTTGCGGGGGATTCCACGTCGCAACGGCATTGTTTTTTTAAGTTAAACAATGCCGTTTCTCCTTTGAATGACGTTGTAAAAGTGAAGGTATAGTCTTAATTAAAAATAATAACTCTCAATTTCCGTCTTATCCACAGCAGGTTATTTTATTTCCGACGAACCGGCATTAAACTCCGCCGCGTGTTTTTTAATATTATTTATAATTAAAAAACAGTATAAGTATTACTAGGGAATGTGGAAATGTGGACAAACAATCAAGTAAAATTTCATACACAAAATAAGGGACGGACAAGCGAAATCAGGAGCAAATAACACATAATATAGATTTGGTTATAAAAAGATAAAATTGTGGACAAGCAACAGTAAAACTTTATTAAAAATTGTGAAAAAAGTGGACAAACCCAACTAAAAAGAGTTGATAAAAATCATTTAAATAAAAAACGGCAAAATAAAACTTATAAATAACAAACTTATCCACACACTTATCCACATTGTGGATAAGTTTAATGTGAGTAAGTAGAAAAATAAACACTAGATTTTAAGATAAAAAATACAGAAAAAATTATATCTGAATGAAATTCGACAAAATTTCCGAAATAGTATTGCTTTTTTATTTGAATTGATTTATAATCGGATAACAATGACTATCGTAAAAGAAAAAAAAGTTAAAAAAGAAATAGATATGATCAACGGCCCGTTGATGGGTAAGATCATAATTTTTTGTATTCCGCTGATTCTTTCCAGCGTATTGCAACTTTTATTCAACGCCGCCGACGTGGTGGTAGTAGGACAGTTTGCCGGCAAACAGTCGCTTGCGGCGGTCGGTTCGACAGGATCTCTCATTAACCTTATAACAAACCTGTTCATCGGTTTTTCGATAGGTACCAACGTTGTTATGGCGCGCGCGATCGGCGCAAACAATCCCGAGAAGGCATCCAGGACTACTCACACGTCAATGCTTTTGGCAGTCGTCAGCGGTTTAATAGTGGGAGTAATCGGTTTTTTTGCGTCCAAAGGAATGCTCGAACTTATGGATTCGCCCGAAAACGTCATCGATAAAGCCGCGCTGTATCTTAAAATTTATTTTTTAGGAAGTCCCGCGTCGCTGGTCTACAATTTCGGCGCGTCCGTTCTGAGAGCAAAAGGCGATACCCGCCGTCCGCTTTATTTTCTCGTTATCGCAGGCGTACTCAACGCGCTTCTTAATTTATTTTTCGTAATAGTTTGCAAAATGGACGTAGCCGGCGTCGCGCTTGCCACGATAATTTCCCAGATAGTTTCCGCATTGCTCGTCGTGATCTGTCTTATCCGCGAAACCGACTATTGCAAACTGAACTTTAAACAACTGAAATTTCATGCCGAGGAAATAAAAGACATAGTAAAAGTAGGACTTCCGGCGGGTGTTTACGGCACGCTTTTCTCTATTTCCAACGTAATTATTCAGGCGGCGGTCAACGGCTTCGGCGACGACGTCGTTGCCGGCAATTCCACAGCGACTAATCTCGAAGGATTCGTCTATGTTTCCATGAACGCCGTTTACAGCGCGGCAATCACTTTTACCGGACAAAATCACGGTGCCGGCAAGTATGACAGAATAAAAATTATTCTCCGTGATTGCCTTATTCTCGTTACCGCGGTCGGTCTGATTCTCGGGCTTTCGTTCTGGGGACTCGGACGTTACCTTGCGCGTTGTTATTCGCCCGACAAAGAAGTCATCGATTACTGCATGGCGAGAATGAAAATAATCATGCCTACATATTTTCTGTGCGGAATCATGGACGTAATGATGGGCATGTTGCGCGGCATGGGATATTCGACTTTACCTACCGTAAACTCGTTTATCGGTGCGTGCATGCTCCGCGTCGTCTGGATATTTACCGTTTTTGCCGCCGACCACTCGCTCCCGATGTTGTACGTTTCCTATCCGGTCAGTTGGTTTGTTACTTCCGTCGCGCATATAATAATGTTTTCGATTATTTTCAAGAGGTGCCGCCGGCGTTCCGAAACGGAAAACAAAGCCGTTGCCGACGGTATTCTTGCCGACGAGAGAGTAACTGTTAACGACGGCACGGTCGATAACCCCGACGAAGAGGTCGCCGTTATTTCCGCCGAAGAAAAGAGAGAAGAATAAGGTTTTCAAAACAAAAAACAAATGCCGTCCGATGTTTCATCTGACGGCATTTGTTACGGGCATAGAATCTATTAAATAGATCCTTGTGCTAATGGTGGCGGGGGTGGGACTTGAACCACACGACCTTCGGGTTATGAGCCCGACGAGCTACCAACTGCTCTATCCCGCGTTAAAATAGTAAATTAAACTGTCTGTCGCGACTTTTTCGGGAAACCCTTGTCGCTTCGGGTTATACTCGCTTTGCTCGTGCTACGTAGGAGCCAAACAAACTACCGACTGCTCTATCCCGCGTTAAAACGTCTTTTTTTGTAAATAAAAGACACAAGCCATAGAATGCTTGGAACCATATTCTACCACATATTTTACTCTTTGTCAATAGGTTTTATGAAATAAAATAAACTTTTTTATAAGGATCAGTTAATTTTTAAATAAAGACGGTTATTCAATTCGCATCACTATATAAAAATTACATAAAAACCGGTGATTTTCACACTTTAACGTAAAAAAGCAATCGCTTTAATGTAAAAAAGCAAAAAAAAGGTCAAAAAAGGCTAATTACTGTATTTTTACGAAAAAAATCGTTAATTTATAAAAAAATCGTTGACAACAAAAGAATAATGTGATACAATTTCGACATATATTTTCAAATGCGGCGACGGAAACATAAAGACCGGTAACCCATACTTTTTCAGAGAACCGATGGCAGGTGAAAGTCGGTAAAGAAGGTATCGGATCTATCTCATTCCCGAGCAGCCGGCGCGAACCGTCCGAAGAGGACGGCAAGTACCGGACGGCAGGACCCCGTTATAAGTCCATAGAATCAAAGAAGATTTTTGATCCTTGCTGAGCAGGACCGCCCGGACCGGCGGTCAAGTCGGGTGGTAACGCGGCAGTTTTCTGTCGTCCCGAGGCGCGGCAAGGCATTTTTTGTATTCCGGACTGTTTGCGACGGATAAAGGAGGCATAATGCAGAACAGATACGTTTTATCGATACTGGTGCAAAATCATTACGGAGTTCTCAGGCGAATCAGCAGTTTGTTTTCGCGGCGCGGTTATAATATTGAAAGTTTATCGACCGGAAGCGCGGAAAAACCCGAACTCAGCCGTGTGACGGTTGTTGTCCGCGGGGACGAGGACATTATCGATCAGATAAAAAAACAGGTGTCGAAACTTGTCGAGGTAATCGGCGTGACCATGTTCGAGGACGACAAAGCGGTTTACCGCGAACTGATGCTGATAAAAGTCAGGACGACGCGCAATTCCCGGGCGGAAATCATGGAAATCACCGATATTTTCCGCGCGCATATTGTCGACGTCGCGCCGTCGTCGCTCGTTCTCGAAGTAACCGGCGACTCGAAAAAACTGTCCGCTCTCATCGGCATGCTCGAACCGTTCGGAATAGAAGAGATCGTCCGCACCGGACTTGCCGGGATCAGGCGCGGCGAAAAAAGTTTTCCCGACAAAAAAGACTGAAAATCACGCAAAAAAAACCCGGATATAATATACAGGAATAAAAAGTCAGAACACGACCGCCCGGAAAGACAGGAAACGGCAGCGGCGCGAGAATAAAAAATCAAATTTACGGAGGTAAACAAAAATGGCAGTAATGTATTATGAAAAAGATTGCGACTTCAAGAAAATCGCGGACAAGAAAATCGCTATTATAGGCTTCGGAAGTCAGGGCCACGCGCACGCGCTTAACCTGAAAGATTCGGGAGCGAACGTAACGGTAGGTCTTTACGAGGGCAGCAAGTCCTGGAAAAAAGCCGAAGCGTTGGGACTGAAAGTAACCACCGCGGAAAAAGCGGCGGAGTGGGCAGACATCGTCATGATCCTTATCAACGACGAAAAACAGGCAAAATTGTACCGCGAGAGCATCGCAAAACACATGACCGCGGGTAAAACGCTTATGTTTGCGCACGGATTCAATATTCATTACGGGCAGATCGTTCCGCCCGCCGACGTCAACGTCGTCATGATCGCGCCCAAAGGCCCGGGACACACCGTCCGCAGTCAGTTCCAGGAAGGCAAAGGCGTGCCGTGTCTTATCGCCGTAGAGCAGGACGCCACCGGCGACGCCAAGGAAATCGGTCTTGCCTATGCATTCGGCATCGGCGGCGCGCGTGCGGGCGTGCTCGAAACCACGTTCAAAGAAGAAACCGAAACCGACCTGTTCGGCGAGCAGGCAGTGCTTTGCGGCGGCGTGACCGCGCTGATGCGCGCCGGTTTCGAAACGCTGGTCGAGGCGGGCTATCAGCCCGAGAGCGCGTACTTCGAGTGCGTCCACGAAATGAAACTTATCGTCGATCTTATCAACAAGGCGGGCTTTGCGGGCATGCGTTATTCGATTTCCGATACCGCGGAGTACGGCGATTACGTCACCGGACCGAAGATCGTCACCGAAGAAACCAAAAAGGCAATGAAAGGCGTGCTTGCGGACATTCAGGACGGAACTTTTGCGAGAAACTTCATTCTCGAAAACCAGGCTAACCGCCCGTACTTCAACGCAAAACGCAGAATGGAAGCCGAACAGCAACTCGAAGTCGTGGGAAAAAACTTGCGCAGCATGATGAACTGGCAAACCGAAATTACCGAGAAATAAAAAACAGGGCGGAGATTCGCCTTAAAACCCGAATTTTGGGATAAGTTTTTTAATAGACGAAGAGTTTTCGGTTATAGCCGTCATTATGGGCGCGACGCGGCGGTGCATAGCACCGTAAAAACAATTCAGTGAATTGTTTTTAGCAAAAGCGGGAGCAATCTATGATTGCGACAGGGCTGAGCGCCGTTGTGCGACCGTAATAATCCCCTGCATTAGGAACGGATTTTATCTTTTAAGGTCGAAAGCCGGTTTGTAACATAATGTATCGCGCGACAAACGCGGCGATATATTAAACCGAAAAATAGAAACGAACAGTTCGACTGTTACCGCGTCAATTAGAGGAGCAATGGCATTGTCCTGCCATCAAGGACAATGGCGTTGCGACGTGAGGATCCCCGACGTGGAGCGACAAACCCCATCCTTATCCCCAAAGAACACAACAACCAAAAAACAGGAAGTAACCAAAATGAGCGAAAAGACGCGGAGAATCAAGATTTTCGATACTACGCTTCGCGACGGCGAGCAATCACCCGGTTGCAGCATGAACATAGGCGAAAAACTGCGCATGGCGGAGCAACTCGACGCGCTCGGCGCGGACGTAATCGAAGCAGGGTTCGCAATCGCGTCGCTGGGCGATTTTCAGGCGGTCAAAAGCATCGCGGGAGTGGTGAAAAACGCCACGGTAGCGTCGCTTGCGAGATCGCTCGAAAAGGACATAGACGTCGCGTGGGACGCGGTGAAGGACGCCGCGCACCCGAGAATACACGTGTTTCTGGCGACGAGCGAACTGCATATGCGGTACAAACTCAAAATGACTCGCGAAGAAGTGCTTGCACGCGCGAAATCGGCGGTTGCATACGCAAAAGCCAAGTGTGCGGATATTGAGTTTTCGGCGGAGGACGCGTCGAGAAGCGATCCGGAATTTTTGTGCAAGGTGCTGGAAACCGCGATCGAGGCGGGCGCGACCACCGTCAATATTCCCGACACCGTGGGCTATGCGGTGCCCGAGGAGTACGCGGCTCTTATCGGATACGTCATCAAAAACGTCAGGGGCATAGACAAGGTCGACGTTTCGGTGCATTGTCACAACGACCTCGGCATGGCGACGGCGAACAGCCTCGCGGCGGTAAAAGCGGGCGCGACGCAGGTCGAATGTACGATAAACGGCATCGGCGAGAGAGCGGGCAACACCGCGCTCGAAGAAGTGGTTATGGCGCTTTATACCCGCGGCGATTATTTCGGCGCGAGTTGCGGAGTAAAAACAACCGAAATCAGCAAGACCAGCAAACTTCTCACCGCGATTACGGGCGTGAAAGTCCAGCCGAACAAGGCGATAGTGGGCGAAAACGCGTTTGCGCACGAGTCGGGCATACATCAGCATGGAGTGCTTGCGAACAAGCAGACGTACGAGATAATGACGCCCGAGTCCGTGGGACTGACCGAAAACAAAATGGTGCTGGGTAAGCATTCGGGTAAGCACGCGCTTATAGACAGGCTGAAAACTTTGGGCATAACCGTGCCGGACGATGCCGTAGGCGATATATTCGACGAATTCAAAAAACTCGCGGATCGCCAAAAGAGCGTTTCCGACCGCGATCTCGAAGCGCTCGCGCACAAACAAAACCGCGGCGTTCCCGAGAGTTATCGGCTCGACCGTTTCGTCATCAACGTGGGCAACACGATTACGACGACTTCGGCGGTGCGGCTCGTCTGTCCCGACGGAGAAAAGCGCGAGGCGGTCACATCGTCGGTGTTCGGACCGATCGACGCGAGTTACAAGGCGATCAATCAGCTTGTGGGCGGCGAAAAGTTCGAGCTTGACGATTTTCTGATCGATTCCGTGACGGGCGGCACCGACGCGCAGGGCGCGGTCACGGTCAAGATCCGTGCGGGACAAAACGTATTCAACGGCCACGCCGTCAGTCTGGACATCGTAAACGCCGCGGTCTTGGCGTACGTTTCCGCGATAAACAACATGATTTACGAACAACAACTCGTAAAAGAAGAAAAATAAGAGAAAAAAGCATGTCAAGGTAAGAATAACGAAATCGGAACTTTTGTTTTCGTTTTACGGGATCCCTTTCACGGAACGACCGCTAAACCTTGAACTCGCCGACAGGCGAAGAACAAAAAAACGGAGGACGGCTTATTGAACGAAAAAATACTGATTTTCGATTCCACGCTTCGGGACGGAGCGCAGGGCGAGGGCATCTCGTTTTCCGTCCGCGATAAAATAGCGGTTTGCCGCGCGCTTTCGGCGCTGGGCGTCGATTTTATCGAGGCAGGCAATCCGGCTTCTAATCCAAAGGACGCGGAATTTTTTCGCGAGATAGCGGGCGAGGACTTCGGCAAAACCAAACTCACGGCGTTCGGCTCGACGAGAAGAAAGGGCGCTAATCCCGAAAATGACGAGGGCTTGCGGTCGCTTCTGGCGGCGAATACGCCCGCGGTGGCGGTATTCGGAAAAAGCTGGGACTTTCACGCGACGGAGATTATCCGTGCCGGACTGACCGAAAACCTCGAAATGATCTCGGACACCGTGAAATACCTGAAAGAAAAAGGCAAAGAGGTCGTGTTCGACGCCGAGCATTTCTTCGACGGGTACAAACACAATCCCGGTTATGCGATAGCGTCGATAGTCGCGGCGGCGGAAGCGGGAGCGGATTATATCGCGCTTTGCGACACCAACGGCGGCTGTTTTCCGAGCGAAGTCGCGGAAATCACGTGCGCGGCGATCGCGGCGGTGGACGTGCCGATAATGATCCACGCCCACGATGACGGCGGCATGGCGGTGGCGAACTCGGTAGCGGCGGTGGAAACGGGCGCAAAAGGAGTTCAGGGTACGCTCAACGGCTTCGGCGAACGCTGCGGCAACGCGAACTTGTCGGCGATCATCGCCAACCTGCAATTAAAACGCGGATACAGATGCCTGCCGGACGGAAAAATGCCCGGACTTACGGAGACTTGCCGCAAAATCGCGGAGATAGCAAACGTGCGCCTGCCGGGCAACGCGCCTTACGTCGGAAAATCCGCGTTCGCGCACAAAGCGGGCATGCACGCGGACGGCGTGAACAAGGCGTCGGTCAGTTTCGAGCACGTTTCGCCCGAGAGCGTGGGCAACAGCAGACGGTTTCTCACCAGCGAAGTCGCCGGGCGCAGCGCGATTCTCGAAAAGGTGCGCAAGATCGATCCGTCGGTGACGAAAGACAGTCCCGTCACGGCGGACATAGTAAACAAAATCAAGGACATGGAATACCTCGGCTATCAGTTCGAGGGCGCGGAAGCGAGTTTTGAACTGCTCGTCATGAAAACTCTCGGCTCGTACAAGCCGTACTTTACGCTCGAAAAATTCAAGACGATAGGCGAGCAGGCAACCGGCAAGGACTTTTCGCCGGCAACGGCGGTTGTCAAAGTGCGAGTGGGCGACGAAACGGAAATCCGCGCCGCGGAAGGCAACGGTCCCGTCAATGCGCTCGATATAGCGCTTCGGAAGGCGCTCGAACGGTTCTATCCCGCGCTGGGCGGGTTTTCGCTCACCGACTACAAAGTACGTATTCTCGACAGCCGCGAAACCAGTTCGGCAAAGACGCGCGTGCTTATCGAGTCGGGCGACGGGCGCGACGTGTGGACGACCGTGGGCGTTTCCCGCGACATAATCGAGGCGTCGCTTATCGCTCTCACCGACGCGATAGAATATAAACTCACCAAGGACAGGGCGTAGTTTCCCGCTGACGCCGGATTTTAAAAGGGCGAAACGAGGAAACTCAACCGTATTGCGTGACAAACGCGGCGATATTCGGGAAAATCCGACCGTTAAATCTCATATATTCACACGCCAAACAATCACAGACAATCAAAAGGAGAACGATACATTATGGCAATGACGATGACTCAAAAGATTCTCGCCGCGCATGCGGGGCTTAGCGAGGTTAAACCCGGACAACTCATCGAGGCGAAACTCGATCTCGTGCTCGGCAACGACATCACCAGTCCCGTTGCGATCCGCGAGTTTGCAAAGTTCGGTTGCGATTGCGTGTTTGATCGCGACAAGATCGCGCTCGTACCCGATCACTTCACGCCGAACAAGGATATAAAAGCCGCGGAACAGTGCAAAACGGTGCGCGAATTCGCAAACAAAATGGAAATTACCAACTATTTCGAGGTGGGAGAAGTGGGCATCGAGCATGCTTTACTGCCCGAAAAAGGACTGGTTGTTGCGGGCGACGCGGTCATCGGCGCGGACTCGCACACCTGTACTTACGGCGCGCTCGGCGCGTTCTCGACGGGCGTGGGCTCTACCGATATGGCGGCGGCTATGGCTACCGGCAAGGTCTGGTTCAAAGTTCCCGCCGCGCTTCGGTTCAATCTTTACGGCAAAAAGCAAGGCTATGTTTCCGGCAAGGACGTTATACTGCATATTATCGGCATGATCGGAGTGGACGGCGCGCTGTATAAGAGCATGGAGTTCACGGGCGAGGGCTTAGCTGATCTTACCATGGACGATCGCCTGTGCATGGCGAACATGGCGATAGAAGCCGGCGGCAAGAACGGTATTTTCGAGGTCGACGACAAGACTGTGGAATATATAAAAGAACACTCGACCAAGCCGTACAAGATTTATAAAGCCGACGATAACGCAGAGTACGAAAAGACTTACGACATAGATTTAAGCGAGATCCGCCCCACGGTCGCTTTTCCGCACCTGCCCGAAAACACCCGCACCATCGACGAAGTGGGCGACGTTCCCATCGATCAGGTCGTGATCGGATCGTGCACCAACGGCAGAATAGAGGATCTGCGCGTCGCGGCTTCGATACTGAAAGACCGCCACGTCAAAAAGGGCGTGCGCTGCATCGTTATTCCCGGCACGCAAAAGATCTATCTGCAGGCGATTCACGAAGGGCTTGTCGATATTTTCGTAAACGCCGGCGCGATCTTCTCGATGCCGACGTGCGGACCGTGCCTCGGCGGACACATGGGCATACTTGCGAAGGGTGAGAGGGCGGTGTCCACCACCAACCGCAACTTCGTGGGCAGAATGGGACACCCCGAGTCCGAAGTTTATCTCGCGTCCCCCGCGGTCGCGGCGGCAAGCGCGGTTACCGGCAAGATTCAGAACCCCGAAACGCTGTAAAAGGAGAAAATTATGAACGCTAAAGGAACGGTTTTCAAGTATAAAGACAACATCGACACCGACGTCATCATCCCCGCGCGCTATCTCAACACTTCCGATCCCGCGGAACTTGCGAAACATTGCATGGAGGACGCCGACGCGGAATTCGTAACCAAGGTAAAACCCGGCGACGTGATGGTCGCGGGCAAGAACTTCGGTTGCGGCTCGTCGCGCGAGCACGCGCCGATTGCAATCAGCGCGGCAGGCATCAGCGTGGTTATCGCCGCCAGTTTCGCGCGTATTTTCTACCGCAACGCGATCAATATCGGCTTGCCCATAGTCGAATGTCCCGAAGCCGCCGAAAAAATCAGCGCAGGAGACACCGTGAGCGTCGATTTTAATACCGGCATAATCACCGACGAAACCACGGGCGAGAAATTCAAGGGCGAGCCTTACCCCGAGTTTATGCAGCGGATTATATCCGCCGGCGGACTGGTAAATTACGTAAACGGGCAGAAGTAAAGGCAGTCTTTTCCGCGCTTTTTCACGAAACCTCGCTAGACGTATTACCCGATACGCCGGCACTCGGTTTCGTAAAAAATCATCGAAAAATCCTAGCCTTTAACAGAAAGAACAGATTTTTGTTTAAGCACAAAAAATCGTAAGTATACCTAAAAAGGAGAGAAATATAATGAAATTCAATATTGTCACCGTGCCGGGCGACGGAATAGGTCCGGATATTATCCGCGAGGCGATCGTGTCGCTGAACAGGGTGGGCGAGATTTACGGTCACGAGTTCAACTTCACCGAAAAACCCGCCGGCGGCATCGCAATCGATACTTGCGGTTGTCCGCTCCCGGAAGATACGGTGGAGGCGTGCAAAAAGTCCGATTCCGTACTTCTCGGCGCGGTGGGCGGACCGAAGTGGGATCACCTGGGCGGAAACGACCGACCGGAAAAAGCATTGCTCGGGCTTCGCGGCGAACTGGGGCTTTTCGCAAACCTGCGCCCCGCGCTGCTTCATCGTCAACTCAAAGACGCCTGCCCGCTCAAGCCCGAAATCATCGGCGACAGTCTGGACATTCTGATCGTCCGCGAACTGACGAGCGGCATTTACTTCGGTAAGCGCGGCAGAAACGCCGAGGACGATTCCGCCTTCGACACCATGTACTATTCCGTACCCGAGATCGAGAGAGTGCTGCGCGTCGGCTTCGACGCGGCGATGAAACGCGGCAAGAAAGTGTGTGTGGTCGACAAGGCGAACATACTCGAAACCTCGAGATTGTGGCGCGAAGTCACCGCAAGAGTGGCGAAGGATTACCCCGAGGTCGAGTATTCGCACCTGTACGTCGACAACTGCTCGATGCAGCTCGTGCGCAACCCCAAACAGTTCGACGTCATCATTACCACCAACATGTTCGGAGATATTCTGTCGGACGAGGCGAGCATGCTGACGGGTTCGATCGGCATGCTGGCGTCGGCGTCCTTGGGCGAAACTTCGCTCGGCATGTACGAGCCCATCCACGGTTCCGCACCCGACATCGCAGGCAAGGACATCGCCAACCCGATCGCGACGGTGCTGAGCGCGGCGATGATGCTGCGCTACTCTTTCGGACTGGAAACCGAAGCGCAGGCGATCGAAAAAGCGGTGGACAAAGTGCTGGACGAGGGATACCGCACCGCGGACATCATGCAGGACGGCATGAAAAAAGTCGGCACGCGCGAAATGGGCGCGCTGATTGCGGCGACTATAAAGTAGAACGATTTTCGGGCGGACGGCGCGAAGCCGTTTTGCCGCATAAAGAGGAAAAAATCATGCAATACGTTTATCTTAACGGAGAGTTTGTGGAAAGCGACAAGGCGAGCGTTTCGGTGTTCGATCACGGCGTGCTGTACGGCGACGGAGTGTTCGAGGGAATACGCGCTTACGGCGGCAGAGTGTTCAGGCTAAAAGAGCATATCGACCGTATTTTCGCGGCGGCAAAAGCGATCGCTCTCGAAATCCCCATGACAAAAGCGGAACTCGGGCAGGTCGTAATAGACAGTTGCAAAAAGAATAATCTTACCGATTGTTATATCCGGCTCGTCGTGACGCGCGGCAAAGGGAACCTGGGCATTTCGCCGCTTAACTGCGAAAAACCGACGGTGTTCTGCATCGCCGCGGGCATTAAACTGTATACCGACGAGCAGTACGAAAAGGGCATGAGCGTCATTACGTCCGTTCAGCGGCGCAACAAAGCGACGATCGTCGATCCTCAGATAAAGTCGCTCAACTACCTTAACAATATTCTCGCCAAGATCGAGGCGAACCGCGCGGGAGCGGCGGAAGCGATAATGCTCAATCACGACGGCATAGTCACCGAGGCTACCGGCGACAATATCTTTATCGTCAAGAACGGCGAAATCCTTACGCCGCCCGTGTATATCGGGATTCTGGACGGCATTACCCGTCGCACCGTGATAGAAGCGGCGAAGAAAGAGGGTATACCGGTGCGCGAAACCGAGTTTACGCTGTTTAACGTGTACAACGCCGACGAGTGTTTCCTGACCGGCACCGCCGCCGAGGCGATCGCCGTCACCAGCGTGGACGGGAGAACTATCGGTACGGGCGTTCAGGGCGAAATCACAAAACGTATTCTCGCCGCGTTCCGTCGTGCCGCCCGCGATCCCGAACTGGGCACGGAAATCAGGTAAGGGGAGTAAGGTAAGGGGCAATGTTGCCCACTGTTGTCCTACAGTTTTGAAAGGACTGAAATTACTTTTATTTTTGGGTAGATAGGCTAGTTTTAATAGCGCGGCTGTAATTATAGCTGATAGGATATAGTACTACTTTTTTTCAAGCGAAGAAAAAAAGTAGCAAAAAAAGTCGTCGGGGACACTTGCGGCTGTGTCCCCGAACTCCCGCAACGCTTTATGGTCGAGAATGGGTATAACTAGTGCACCGCGTGACTACCGCAACGCCTCTAAGGTCGGGAACAGGGTATAGCTTGTGTATCGCGTGAATAGCGTGGGGTATTATAAAAATTTACAGGCAAGCAAGACTAATATAAAAACGGAGAAACGAAAATGAACAGCGATAAAATCAAAACGGGAACGGACAAGGCGGCGCATCGCTCGCTGATGAAAGCGCTCGGGTGGACGGACGACGAGATCGTCAAGCCGCTCGTAGGCATAGTGTGCGCGCAAAGCGAAATTATCCCCGGGCATACGCACCTTACGGAGATCGCGCGCGCGGTCAAAGAGGGCGTTATCGCCGCCGGCGGCAACCCGGTCGTGGTGCCGGCTATCGGCGTTTGCGACGGCATCGCCATGGGGCACGAGGGCATGAAATACTCGCTCGTCACCCGCGAACTTATCGCCGATTCGGTGGAATGCCTTGCCAAGGCTCATGCGTTCGACGCGATGGTGCTTGTGCCGAACTGCGACAAGATCGTCCCCGGCATGCTTATGGGCGCATTACGCGTCAATATTCCCGCGATCGCGGTCGCCGGCGGCGCGATGCTCGGCGGTTACGCTTGCGGCAAGAAGATTTCGCTGTCCGATATGTTCGAGGCGGCGGGCGCGGTCAACGCCGGCAAGATGACGAAAGAAGAACTTGCCGAGTATGAGAACAACGCTTGCCCGACCTGCGGTTCGTGTTCGGGCATGTTCACCGCCAACAGCATGAACTGCATGACCGAAGCGATCGGATTTGCTCTCAAGGGCAACGGAAGCGTGCCGGCGGTGTTCTCCGAGCGCGTGAGGCTCGCCAAAGAAACGGGCAAAGCGGTCATGGAAGCGCTTAAACGCGACGTGCGCCCGCGCGATATTTTCACCGCAGCGGCGTTCCGCAACGTCATCGCCGCGGACATGGCGCTCGGGTGCAGTACCAACACCGCGCTTCACCTTCCGGCGATCGCGCACGAAGCGGGCGTACCGCTTACGATTTTCGATTTCAACGAGGTCAGCGAACGCGTGCCCAACCTGTGCAAACTCGCGCCGGCCGGCAAGCATTTTATGGAAGATCTTTACTATGCGGGCGGCGTGTACGCCGTCATGAAAGAACTGCTGGACGCGGGGCTTATCGACGGCAGCCTTCCCACCGTCACCGGCAAAACGATAGGCGAGTGCGTGAAAAATTCGCCCGTTAAAAACGCGGAAGTCATTCGTCCCGTCGACAGTCCGTACTCCAAAACCGGCGGACTTGCGGTGCTTCGCGGCAATCTCGCGCCGGACGGTTGCGTCGTCAAGCGCAGCGCAGTCGCGCCCGAAATGCTCGTCAATCGCGGTACGGCAAGGGTTTTCGACGGCGAGGACGCGGCTATTACGGCGATCACGGGCGGCAAAATCAAGCCCGGCGACGTGGTGGTTATCCGTTACGAAGGGCCGAAGGGCGGTCCCGGCATGCGCGAAATGCTGATGCCGACGGCAACCATTGCGGGCATGGGACTGGACAAGACCGTCGCGCTCATCACCGACGGCAGGTTTTCGGGGGCAACGCGCGGGGCAAGCATAGGTCACGTTTCGCCCGAGGCGGCTGCCGGCGGGCCCATCGGACTCGTCCGCGACGGCGACACGATCGCAATCGACATGAACAATTACACCGTTACGCTGGAAGTATCGGACGAAGAACTCGCGGCGAGAAGAAAGGAATTTAAACCCGTCGTTAAACCCGTTTCGGGATACCTGAAACGCTATGCCCGCCTCGTTTCGTCCGCCGACAAGGGCGCGATCTTCGAGGACTGATCTGATGACGACGATCGGTGAAAGGACAAAAAACCATTACTTTGACTTACAGGAGAGAACCATTATGACCGGAGCGGAAATCATAATAAACTGTCTTATCGAGCAGGGCGTGGACGCCGTGTTCGGCTACCCCGGCGGCACGATTCTCAACGTGTACGACGCGCTTTATAAAAGCGGCAAAATCAAACATTACCTTACGGCGCACGAGCAGGGCGCGGCGCACGCCGCCGACGGGTATGCCCGCGCCACCGGCAAAACCGGCGTATGTTTCGCGACAAGCGGACCGGGCGCGACCAATCTCGTCACCGGTATCGCCACGGCGTACATGGACTCTTCGCCCATGGTCGCGATCACCTGCAACGTCGCGTCGGGACTGCTCGGCCGCGACTCGTTTCAGGAAGTGGACATCACCGGCATCACCATGCCCATCACCAAGCATAACTATATCGTGCCGAGCGTCGACAAACTCGCCGACATCATCCGCGAGGCGTTCTGGATCGCCGGCAGCGGCAGAAAAGGTCCGGTGCTTATCGATATACCGAAAGACGTGACCGCCGCCGAGTGCGACTATACGCCGGCAGAGCCCCGCGAAATCAAGCCCGAAGCCGACTTTACCGAAGAGGAACTCAAATCCGCGGCGAAACTCATAAATTCGGCAAAACGTCCGTTCGTTCTCGCGGGCGGCGGCGTGATCGCGGCAAACGCGGAAAAGGAGATCGAGGCTTTGGCGGCGGTGCTTCACGCGCCCGTTGCGTGCACGTTTATGGGACTGGGCGGCTATGACACTTCCGCGCCCGAGTTCACCGGCATGATCGGCATGCACGGAACCAAGGCTTCCAACGAAGGTATCAACGCCTGCGACGTGCTGATCGCCGTGGGAACGCGTTTTTCCGACCGCGTGATTTCCGACGCGAAAAAGTTCGCTTCGGGCGCAAAAATCGTGCACATCGACGTGGATCCCGCGGAAATCCGAAAAAACGTCGGTTGCGCGGCGTCGCTGACGGGCGACGCGAAAATCGTACTTTCCGCGCTGCTTCCGCTTCTTAAACAAAAGAAGAATTCCGAATGGCTGGAATTTATCGAGGGTTACAAGCGCGAGTTCCCGACAATGGACAGTGAAAAACGCGGACTGAACCCCGAGTATATCCTGAAAAAAATCGACGAACAGACGAACGGCGAGGCGATCGTCGTGACGGAAGTCGGTCAGCATCAGATGTGGGCGGGGCAGTTTATGCGACACGCTTTCCCGCGTTCGTTTCTCTCGAGCGGCGGACTGGGGACCATGGGGTTCGGCACCGGCGCGGCAATGGGTGCGAAAGCGGGCGTGCCGGATCGCCCCGTGATCTCGATCGCGGGAGACGGCTGTTTCCGCATGAACTGCAACGAACTTTCGACTATCGGTTACTATAATATTCCCGTGATTATCGTCGTCATGAATAACGGCACGCTGGGCATGGTGCGCCAGTGGCAGACGCTTTTCTACGGCGAGAGATACTCGGAAACCACGCTCGACCGCGGTCCCGACTTCAAAAAACTCGCCGAAGCGTATTTTGTGGACGGTTATACCGCCACGACGAAGCCCGAGTTCGACGCGGCAATCGCTTCCGCTCTGAGTAAAGGCAAACCTGCCGTCATCGACGCGCATATAGATCCCGACGAATTCGTCCTGCCCATGGTGAGCCCGGGTAAACCCATTTCGGAAATACTGACGGAGAACGTGAAAAGGGTAAAATAAAAGGGCGGTAATTCGCCCTATAACCCGAATTTTTGGTAAGGTTTATTTATTTTAACGCACAGTTTCCGGTTTCAACGGTCATTCAGAGCGGGGCGGAACGCCACGCGTGGAATCCCCTGCATGGAATAAGTAACTAACTTTTAAGATTGTAAGTATTACGGAAAGAGTATCTTTTCGTAATACTACTTTTTTCAGGTGACGAAAAAAGTAGCAAAAAAGTCATTTGGGGACACTTGCGACTGTGTCCTCCGCTTTGGCTACGAACAGTCCACCGGACTGTTCGCTTAACGCGTCGCGCCCGCAACGCTTTAAAATAAGGATAATTATCCGCTCCATGAGGGGGGGGATCCTCACGCGCTACGCGCTCAGGATGACGAGGAAGAATGGGAACTGCTCGTTCGATTTTAAATTATAACGCGTACTTTCCGTTTTCAACCGTCATTCAGAGTGATAAGGGCATTACCCGAATAAGGGCAATGACCTTATCACGTGGAATCCCCGACAACAGAGGAATACTTATCCTTATTGTTAAAGGGGCGAATTGCCGCCACTTAGAAAATTGTACAAAGTTGCTGAATGTTTCCGAAAATTTATTCAGCAACTTTTTCATATTCTTTTTTTGAAAATGAGATTGACAAACGGGCGGCAACGCGGTAAAATAATCGAACAAATACGGAGAAGCGAACCTACGGGAGGTCGGAACTCATGGAAAAGAAACGACGAAGCGTAATTACGCGTACATATCCGTTCTTTAAAAAGCACATCTGGGGATTCTGGACGGCGTTGTTTTTCGCGGTCATGATTTCGTTGACGGGCACGTTGCTTCCGCAGATTCCGCAACTGATCATCGACAGAATTATCAATCCGGCGCTAGGGAGCGAACCCGTGTACAGCGACACCAACGTTTTCGCGTGGCTGCTTCGCGGTTTCGGTCCTGCCGATTACGCAGGTATGCTCGCGGTCATGCTGGCGGCAATGGCGGTTGTGCTGCTTGTAAAATACCTGTCGCATTACCTTCGCTGGAACATCGTACATCCTACGATGATAAGGGGCGAGAACAAGATCCGCGACTTCGCGTTCGAGCGCATGCTTCGCCAAAGTCCGCTGGTACTTGGGCATTACACCGCAGGCGACCTCATGAACGTGACCAACAACGATCCCACGGCGATCAAGGACCTTTACGTCCACTTCGTGCCGTTTCTGCTCGAGTCCGTGATTTCCATGATTTTCGCGACCTTCTTTCTCGTCCGCATCAATCCCGTACTCGCGATTATTCCCGTGATAACCGGCATCGTCACCGCCGTGCTGGTACGCGGCTATAACAAAACCCTTCAGAAAAAATACAACGTAATCCGTCAGGGCAACGTGGAACTGAGCAGTTACGTGCAAGAAAACATAAACGGCGTGCGCGTGATCCGCGCCTACGCCACCGAAAACGACGAAATCAAGCGTTTCTCGAAGTACAACGACGCGTTCATGAACAATTACGTCGACCTTGCGAGAACAACCTCGAAATATACCATGATCTTCACCGTGCTGGGCGAACTCGTGGGCATACTCTCGATTGTCGCGGGCATAATACTCGCCACGCGCGGGTATCTCAGCGTGGGCGAATTCGCGACCTTTACGTCCTATTGCTTTACGATCAACGGCTGTATCGTCCGCATCGCGGGACAGATCGGCAACATTCAGAACGGCGTCGTGTGCGCCAAACGTTTCTTCGAGTTTGCCGATCGTCCGCTTCCGGTGGATAAGCCGGCCGGCCCCGTGCCCGTACCCGAAAAACCGGACATTACGCTCAAAAACGTGAGCATGCGTTTCGGCTCGGACGAAGAGCGGCTGAAAAACGTGAACGTCGAGATCCCCTACGGCAAGCGCGTGGGTATCATGGGCAAGACCGGCTCGGGCAAGTCCGTGTTCATGAAACTTCTCACCCGTCTTTACGACTGCACCGCCGGCGAAGTCGCCTTGGACGGCATCAACGTCAAAAACTTCGATCCCGACGAACTTCGCGACAGATTCTCGGTAGTCATGCAGGACGTTTTCCTGTTTTCCGAGAGCGTGAGAAACAATATCGCGCTGTACGACGAGAGCGCGGACGAGGAAAAGATAAAAGCCGCGGCGCGCGACGCCTGCGTCGACAAGTTCGCAGACTCGCTGGGCGACGGATACGAAACGATCGTGGGCGAGAAGGGACTGGGACTGTCCGGCGGACAAAAACAGCGCGTGTCCATTGCGCGTGCGCTCCTTAAAGACGCGCCGATAATTCTTCTCGACGACTGTACTTCCGCGCTCGACTATGAAACCGAGCGCGAAATAACCGACAATCTTTACCGCGACTACGGCGACCGCACGACGATAATTTCGTCGCACCGCGCGGGCAGCGTGGCGCATTGCGACGAGATCCTGTACTTCGAGGACGGCAAAATCGTCGAGCGCGGCACTCACGCCGAACTCATGGCGATGAAGGGCAGGTATTGCGAGATCTTCACCGAGCAGGAAGCGTTGAAAGAGGAGGAACTCGACTGATGGCAAGAAACCGCTATTACGAGGACGAAAAAGCCGTCTACAAGTTCAACGGCAAGTCCGTCAAAAAAGCCCTCAAATTCTGCGTGCCGTACCGCAAAGTCATCATCACCATGACGATATTGATGCTGGTCATGAGTTTTGTGTCGCTTTTGCCCACAATGATAAACTCGTATATCGTCGATTACGTTATCAGCAAGACCGGCGCGTTCGGACTGGACTGGGTTATGCTCGCGGTAGTGCTGCTGGCGGCTTACGCGCTCGCGGTCGTGGGCAACGCCGTGTTCTCATACTTCCGCACGCTGTACATGACGAAAACAGGTCACGCGATCGTCCGGGATATGCGATTTTCGGCGTTTACCAGGCTGCAAAAACTCGCGTTCGACTATTACGACTCGCGCCCGAGCGGCAAGATTCTCGTGAGGGTAACCAACTATCTCGACGAACTCGCCGGCGTGTTCTCCAACTCGGTCATGATGCTGATCGTGGACTTTGCGAAAATACTCATTATCGCGGCGTGGCTGTTCATCATCGACTACCGGCTGGCGACGATCGTGCTGGTCGTCACCGTACCCATGGCGATCTGCATTTTGCTTATCCGCAAAACGCTGTCCCGTCGCCGCAGAGCCTACCGCAACAAGCGCAGCAACCGCACGGCTTATATCGCCGAGAATATTCAGGGCAACAACGTAACCAAACTTTTCAACCGCGTGGATAAGAACGTGGAAATCGAGCGCGGGCTCAACGCCGAAGTTTTAGACAGGTGGAATCGCATCACCCACGTCAACGAACTGCATTTCCCCATTATGGAAGGCTTTTCGTATATAGGCTTGGGACTGGTGTACGCCGTCGTCATCTATCTCGTGACTTCGGGACTGGGGCTCGGCACGCTCACTATGGGCAAACTCATCAGTTTCATTTCGTACATGAGCATGCTCAGTTTTCCGCTCAACGACATGGCGAACATTTTGCAGCAAATCACCATGGCGACGTCCAACCTCGAAAGCGTGTTCGAGATCATCGAAACCGAACCCACCGTTTACGACTGCGAAGGCGCGGAAGAACTGCCGCCCATCGAAGGCAACGTCAGTTTCCGCGACGTGACGTTCGGTTACGAACCGGGGCGTGCCGTACTCGATCACATGTCGTTCGACGTGCCGAAAGGCAAAACCATTGCGCTGGTCGGTCCCACCGGCGCGGGCAAAACCACCGTTGTTTCGCTCATAAGCCGCTTTTACGACGTCAACGCGGGCAAGATCGAGATCGACGGGCACGATATCTCGCGCGTCACGCTGTATTCTCTGCGCCGTCAGGTGGGAGTGATGATGCAGGACAGTTTCATTTTCTCGGGCACGATCATCGACAATATCCGCTATGCGCGCCCCGAAGCCACCGACGAGGAGTGTATCGCCGCGGCGAAACTCGTTTCCGCCGACGAATTTATCATGAAACTTCCCGACGGTTACTACACGAAAACGGGCGAGCAGGGCGGACAGTTGTCCACCGGCGAACGGCAACTCATTTCGTTCGCGCGAGTGGTGCTTACCGATCCGAAAATCCTGATTCTGGACGAGGCGACGAGTTCTATAGACACGCATACCGAGGAGAATATCCGCAAGGCTCTCGACGTCATACTCGCCGGCAGAACGAGTTTCGTCATCGCGCACCGCCTGTCCACGATCCGCAAAGCCGATTGTATTTTCTATATCGCCGACAAAGGCATCGCCGAAGCCGGAACCCACGCCGAACTCATGGAAAAGAAAGGCAAATATTACGCCCTCGTCCATTCCAACCGCGACATTACCGATAACGAAAAATAATTAAAATGTAATCTATGGGATTTAACTAAACAGCCGCATAAAAACGTGCGGCTGTTTTTGTATATCGGGCGGGAAAGCCGTCAATAATTATGTCGGGCGTTTCCGCGGCGACGGGGACGCGAAAAAAATTATCGGCAGGTTGAATAATGATAACTTATTGTTTGGGCGACGCGGCGGTCAAGCGCGCCGCGTTCAGGACGGCGGGCAAAGCGGTTACGGCGGCGTGCGCCGACAACGACGAGGTGATAGCGGCGACCGATCAGGGCGGCAAACGCTGGTTTGCGATCGGCGGCGTGCCGTTCGGCGACATGACGGTTGCGGAGTTCGTGGCGTACCGGAAGTCGCTGGTCACGAAAAGTCCCGTGCGCGACGCGGAAATACTCTATTACGCACGCCTTTTCGGGTTTAAACGCAGGCTCTCGACCAGAATGAAACGCTTGTCTTTGCCCGAATACCGATTCGTGCAGTTCATGGCGAAATACGATCTTGCCGTGCGCGAAGTCTATCTCAATTTCGACGGTTTCGTCTATTCGGAACGCGCTGCGAAAGCCGTCCGAGGACTTGCGGCGAGGCTGGGAAAATACTTCGACGTGTTCGTGTCCGTGAGCGATTACCGCTTTATTCCGGGCGGCGCGACGGTGAGAAGTTACGCTCCGGACGGCGAGAAAACCGACGTGGTTATGCGCGCTTTCGTCGGTCGTCGCGCGTCCGTCCGCGCGTTCCGACGCGCAGTCGGCGGCAGCGCGTTCGAGGAATGCGGCGTAAAAGTCCGGTCGGCTTCCGTTTTCGAGTCGTAGCGGCGGGGGGGAATGTTGAAATAAAGGCTTCCCCCTCGGGGGAAGCTGTCACGAAGTGACTGATGAGGGGATAAAAACGAGAAGTTTGCGTGATAAGACTACAAAGCAATAAAAACGAACGTTTCTCATTTCCCCTCATCCGTTTTACCTGACGCTACGCTTTCGGTAAAACACTGCCCAGTTCGCGATTATAAATCGCTCCCCGAGATTTCTACGAACAGTCCACCGGACTGTTCGCTTAACGCGTCGCGCCCCAAGGGGGGAAGGCTAGTATAAGGGTTTTATTTTAATAAGTTCTACGTTAAATCTTGCACAATTCCACCCGCGTTTTATCAAGTTATCGTCGCTTTTTCACCGGCGTTCTTGACAGCGCGGGCGTTTCGCTATATAATAGAAAAAAAGCGCGGCGGACAATGAGCCTGCTTTACGGAGAAAAAACGATGAAAAGAAAAAGACAATTTGAAATAATGTCCTCGATTATAGGGATAATTCTGGGCGCGTTTATAGTGATCAGCGGTTTGCTTGCGGCGGCTGCGCCCGATATGCTTCTGGAGTTTATCGATCCGGCTTTACTCAAAGAACTCGGAATGACTTACGACGAACTGAAAACGACGTTTATCGCAGTGGGCGTGATCTTTATCCTGTTGGGAGTGGGCGAAATCGTCGTCGGCGCATTGCTTTGCAGCGGTAAATTCGCGAAAGCGCGCAAGGGTTTGGGCATCGCAAGTTGCATACTTCTCGGCGTATTGTTCCTGCTGTACTTTTTCAGCGGCGGGTTTGTGATCGTGCTTGCGTTATGCGCGGGTGTCGCGCTTGCGTTCGAGATAGTTTCGCTAGCGACAAAGGACAATGCGGACGGAGCGAAAATCACGGCTTATTATTACCCAGACGGGACGGTGCGCGAAAATCCCGGGACTTCGCCCCGTGCCACGATCCGCGTGATCGATCCGTTCGACGAAACTCAACCCGTGCCCGGCAAAACGGCAAACGCTCCCGACAGCGTGGACGCGAAACTTTCCGACCTTAAAAAACTTCACGACGAAGGAATACTCACCGACGAGCAGTACCGTGCCGCCGCCGACAAAGTGGTCAGGTCCGCGCTCGGCATCGACGACGACAAACCCGAAGTCAAGGAAGTGAACGCGGAGTTCCCGGGCGATCGTAGAAACGATTAAATGAAGAACGCCTTTAAGGCGTAAAAGCCGATAATACAAAAAGCCTTTCTGCCCGCAACGGACGGAAAGGTTTTTTCGGTTGAAACTTGCGTCCGGCGGTTATCTGCCGGTTGCGATCGCGGCGTTAATCGGAATCGGACTTCGAGGCGAAAAAAGATTCGGTCTTTATCGCCCACTCGTAAGGGTGCATATACTCGCCGCGGAAAGCGTCGGGGGCTTTGCCGTCGACAAAGTCCCACATGTCGCAGACGCAATGGTTCGTGCGGAGAGCAAGACGGGCGCGCCTGACGTTGAGAATATGTCCGATGCCGTACTCGTCGAGCGTGAGCCGCAGACGGCAAACGGCGTCGCGGTAGAGTTGTTTCGAGAGGTTCGCTGTCTTTTCCTGCCACAGCGCGGTTATCGCTTCTTCCATGGTGACGAAACCGCCGCGGCGGTCGACGAGAAGCGCGAGAAGTTCCTTGGCTTTCGCGCGACCGAAATCGACCGGGACGGAGCCTGCGAAACAATCGAATCGCGGAAAAGTGCGGAAAACGACCGATCGGTTGTCCTCATCGGCGAGGCGGGTGAGTATGGAGTTCAGCGTTGCGGCGTCGTAGGGTTTATAACAAAACGCGAAGAAATTTTTGCCGATGCGCCGCTTGATTTCGGCGACGTTCTGCGCGTACCCGGTGATAAAGATTATGCGCACGGCGGGATTGATCGCGATGAATTTTTCGGCAAGATCCACACCGTTTACAGACGGCATTTTTATGTCGAGAAATACCGCTTTATGCTCGTGAGCGCGGGCAAATTCCAGCGCCTCGTTCACTTTCAGCGAAAACATGTTCGCCGTGACCGCGGCGTTGTCGAAGATGTGCGATGCAAACGTGAGAAGCGGTGCCGGCTCGTCGTCGATTACGATTACGTTCATTTTTTACCGTCCTGTGTCTGATTGATTTCTGGGATTTCGATAATTATGCGGGTGCCTTTACCGGGTGCGCTGTCCACCGTGACGCGCGCGTTCGCGAGGATACGCAATCGCTCGCTCGCGTTTTTAAGTCCCACGGAAGTACTTTTCACGGCAGACGGATCGAATCCCACGCCGTTGTCGACGATTTCCACCACGTGTCCGCCGGGGACCGCTCGGCTTTTCAGTTGAACGAATCCGCCGTCTACGGTTTCCGTCCGGGAGTATTTGAACGCGTTTTCGATAAACGGTTGCAGGCTGAGTATGGGCAGCGAAAGGTCGAGGTCCTGGCAGTCGAGCAGGAAACGGATCGGCTTTTCGCGGCGCATGTTTTCCAGTTCGACATAGTTATTTATGTTTTCGATCTCGCGTTTCAGGGGGACGAGCGCGTCTTCGCCGGCGTCCACGTTGGCGCGAAGGTGTCGGCTGAACGCGGTGAGCGCTTTGTCGCCGAGAGCCGTATCTTTTTCGTAGGCGTGCTGAACGGACGCAAGACTGTTGAAAATAAAGTGCGGTTTGATTTGCGCGCGGAGCGAATCGGCTTTGATTGCGTCGCGTTCGCGCTCGAGTTTCAGCGCGTCCACGACCTTGCGCGAGTTTTCCACCGTGATTTCGCGGTACAGGACGATGACGAACAGTATCATGGGGATCATGACGTAAGCGATACTTTGTTCCATGCCCGCGACCGTCAGGTTCATCAGGTCAAACGCGGTGCACAGGACATACATTGCCGCCGAGTACAAAAACAACGAGTAGGTCACGTTGCGAACGGGCGCGGCGCGGAAGTTCCGCACCAGCGGATAAATCAGTCCGATCAGGCACGCACATTCGATGAGCGGCGCGATCACGCGGTAAACGGTGCCGGCCAGCGCGATATAAACGACGATTGCCGACGCCATAGCCGCGCTTACCGCGATAAGCGTCGGGCGCATGCGGCTTATCGCTCCGCTAAGGAAGAAGTGAAAGAGCAGCGAGTATATAAGAAGAGCCGCGGCGATAAAGTTCGCGTCGATCATGATGTTGTAGGTATGCAGGCGCATGAACGCCAGCAACCGCCAGTAAACGGCGATGGAGAACACGGTCATCACCGTCACCGCCGCCATGACGAGCGCGAACGAGTAGTCGCGGCGCAGCGACGGCAGACCGAAGTTTATGATGAAAGAGAACGCGAACAGCGCGACCGTAAGTCCCAAAACGATAAAGCCGATATTGTTGGTAAGGTACGGCGACGGCGGATCGGCGTCGCGGGTGGAAATCATCAGCCTCGGCGCGGAAGTAAGTCCGCCCTCGCGGCACGACGAAACTTCAAACACGATCTCCAGCGGTTTTTCGTCCCGGACGGTGTACGTCAGCATGATTTCCGCTTCGCCGTCCGACCACGCTTCGCCCGTCTTGTTCTGCGAGCCGTAAGAGTAGACGAGTTCGCCGTTCACAAAGCCGCGGAACGCGCCCACGAAATTGTTGTTGAGAAAGTATATCGGCGTGCCGGGTTTCAAACCCTTGACGAAAACGCGGTAGGACGCATAGCCGGAACTGTTCAGCCGCTTGCCGTCGAGCACGGTTTCGGTATAGCGGTGCGGCACGGTCACGATCGCGTCGGGCCCGGCGTTTTCTATGCCGTCCGTCACGATCCACTTATTATAGAAAAATTCGTAAGTACCCTGCATGTGCTGTTTCAGGTATTTGCCGTCGGTGTCGGTGCCCGAAAAATCGATCACGCAGTTTTTTATGTCCGGCAGTCCCTGTTTCGGGTTCATGTCATCGTTGCTTTTCACGAGAAAATAAGCCGTGATAAAAAGACATATAGCGGCGAGCATGACCGCGCCCGAAGAAAAGGCGATCGACTTGATTTTCGGCGAGAGTTTTCGCATCGGTATAATTATAACAGATTCCGCGCAAAAAAACAATGCCCGTATATATTTTGTTTTACAAATTTTTTTCGATAGAGCGCGGATATTCGCGCTTCGTCGGCAAAACGGGGAATTGAAAATTAAATTTCTTATAACTTTGGAAAGAAAAGGTCAATTAACAGTTAAAAATTAGGTTGACAATATCCTAAAAATTGAGTATAATAATTATACTGAATTATAAGGAGGCGTAAAAAATGAAAATAAATACGGATCAGATTGTTTCCATATCGGAAGCAAATCAGAATTTTTCACGAGTTGCGCGTGCCGCCGATAAACTCGGTACGGTTGTGATTTTTAAAAATAATAAACCTAAATATAAGTTGGTAGATATAGAACAAGAGGTCGAAATTCAGATGACGGACGACGAAAAAATAGATTTTGTAGCGGCAAGAATTCTTAACGAATATCGTAAAGCGTTTGAGGAATTGGCAAAATGATTAAATTTAGTCGTGAAAAAGTTTTACTCTTGCATCAGATTATCGCGCAGACGACGGGTGGAGATCCGAATTTGCGAGATATAAATCTTCTTGACAGTGCGCTTGAATCTGCGTTTCAGACGTTTGACGGCAAAGACTTATATCCGTCGAAAGAAGAAAAAGCGGCGCGAATTTGCCATTCGTTGATTTCCAATCATGCGTTTGTGGACGGGAATAAACGTATAGGAATGTACGTTCTGCTTGCTTTTTTAGAAACGAACGGAATTAAAATTAAGCCCGATAACGATGAAGTGGCGCGAGTCGGATTGAGTGTTGCTTCGGGAGAAATGAAGTACGAAGATATACTTGAATGGATACGCGAGAACGAGTAAATGAAAAAAAGCATCAATGCGATGCTTTTTTTCATTTATCTCCTACTTCCCCGAAAGAACCTCTTTGGGTGTTGCGCCGTAGACTTTGTTGAAATAGCGGTAAAACGTCGTGAGAGAATCGAAGCCGCACGAGAACGCGAGTTCGGAAATGGGCGTGTTTTCCTCTTTTTTCGCCGCGGACATGAAGTGTTGGAGCCTGACGATATTGACGTAATTATTCAGGTTTTCGCCGATATACTTTTTGAAAAGCCGCGAGAAATAATACTTGTTATAGCCGAAAGTTTCGCTCAGCGCGTCGAGAGTGATGGGCGAAGCGCAGTTGTTGTCGATATAGTTGAGAACGCCGACGAACATATCCACGCTCTCGTTCTTTTCGAGCGGGAGCAGGGGATAGCGGTCGATAATCGAACCGAGAGCCACGTTGAGATAGCCTTTTTTCACGAGCGACGGCATGGTTTCGCGCTCGTCGTACATTTTCTGGAATATGCCGCGCAGGTTTTCGCGGTTAAAGTCCTTGTCGTCAAGGACGGGCGGCAGGCTGTAACGCTGAAAGATCGCGTCGAAGTCGTTGCCGTAGTTCGAGGGAATAACGAAATAGATCTTGCGGTAGGTCGGTTCCGGCTCGAACGCGTGGGTGTAATAGCCGTGAACGAAAATAATATCGTCGGGCTCGGCGAGGTATTCCTTGCCGTTTATTTCGGTACGGATCGCGCCTTCCATGATGTAGAGAACCTCGATACTGCGGTGGAAATGCGAACGGCACCTGTGCCCCAGCCCCTGCGAAATCGCCAGTTCGGTATCCTTGTCGTGGAAATACTCGTAAGAGATGTCTTTCATTTCCGCTCCTTCGGTCGATTTTTTATAATCGGCGCAATATCTGAAAAGAATTTGTTTATAATTGATAGGAAATTGTCAATATTTGGTGCTATTATATCATTAGCAAAAGGACAAAGTCAATAGTTCGGGCGGAGAATTTTATCGCACGTCCGCAAAAATATAAAAAACCGCAAAGAGGAACCAAAAGAACTATTATGAAAATCGCAATTATCGGATTCGGCGGAATGGGGAACAATCACCGCAAGTACATTATCAAGCGGCTCAACGACAGCGACTACCCCGAAAAACTGGAAATCGCCGGCGTTTACGACATCAGTCCCGAAAGAAAGGCGTTCGCGACCGAGTGCGGACTGCACAATTTCGACTCCGCGGAAGAGATCATGAGCGACGACAGCATTAAAATCGTGCTGATCGCAACGCCCAACGATCTGCACCTGCCTTACGTTTTGGAAGCGTTAAAGCGCGGCAAGAACGTCATCGTCGAAAAGCCGGCTGCAATGGACAGCCGCGAACTCGAGGAAATGTACGCCGCGGCGGCAAAGTACGGCAAGGTTTTCTCGCCGCATCAGAACCGCAGATGGGACGACGATTACCTGTCCGTCAAAAAAGTGTACGACAGCGGCGAAATCGGCAAGGTTTACCGCATCGAGTCGCGCGTCATGGGATCCAACGGCATACCCGGCGCATGGAGAAAGATAAAGGCGCAGGGCGGCGGCATGATGCCCGACTGGGGCGTGCATCTTATCGATCAGATGCTGCAGATGATCGACGAGCCGGTCGCGAGCGTATATTGCGACTATTCGTATATCGAGGGCGCGGAAGTCGAGGACGGTTTCGACCTCGAAGTGCGCTTTGAAAGCGGGCTTATCTACCGCATAGTCGTGGACACCAACTCGTTTATCGAGTTGCCGCGCTGGCAGGTTTACGGCACCGACGGCACCGCGACGGTCACCAACTGGAGAAGAGATAACGTCGAGGGCAGAGTGGTCAGATGCGTTATACGCGACGACGACAAACTCGAGGGCGTCAACGCGGGCAACGGTTTCACCAAGACCATGGCGGCGAGAAGAAGCGAAACCGTGTCGGACAAGCCGATCGATATCGTGCGCGGCGACAAGAACGCTTTTTACCGCAACTTTATGGACGCGGTGATAAAAGGCGAACCCACGATCGTGACCAGACGCGAAGAAGAACGCGTGTTCAGGGTGATGGAACTTGCCGAGCAGTCGGCGAAAGAACACCGCGTAATCAATGAAAAGATTTAATCGCACACAATGTCGTTAACCCCATTACCGGGGAGAAAATAAATCAACGAAACGGAGGAAATAATATGAAACTCAGCGTAGTGAGCGCGGTGCTAGGCGGAATGAGCCTCGACGAAAGCCTCGGCTATCTCAGATCGATCGGAGTCAGTCAGTTCGAGCTGGGCGTGGGCGGCTATCCCGGAACCAAGCACGCGGACGCGAAAGTCCTTGTAAAGGACAAGGCAAAGCGCGACGAACTGGTCGCGACGTTCAAAAAACACGGCATGGAAATTTCGGCGTTGTCGGTGCACGGCAACTGCGTTCACCCCGACAAGGCGGTGGCGGCGGGATTCGAGGAGGACTTCGAGGCGGCTTGCGTGCTCGCCGGTCAGATCGGAGTGACGAGAATCATCACGTTCTCGGGTTGTCCCGGCTCGGATCCGGACGCGAAACAGCCCTCGTGGGTTACCTGCGCCTGGCCCAACGAATACCTCAACGAACTCAAATACCAGTGGGAAGAGGTGCTTATTCCTTACTGGAAGAAAGCGGTCGAGTTTGCGGCGAAGAACGGCGTGAAAAAGATCGCGCTCGAAATGCACCCCGGATTTTGCGTGTACAATCCCGAAACGCTCATGAAACTCAGGGCGGCGGTAGGTCCCATGATCGGCGCGAACGTCGATCCGTCGCACCTTATCTGGCAGGGTATCGATCTTGTAGACGCGATTGCGTACCTCGGCGACGCGGTGTACTACTTCCACGCGAAGGACACTTGCCTTAACGCGCACAACGTCCACGTCAACGGCGTGCTCGATACCAAGCCGTATTCGGACGTCGCGCACCGCAGTTGGGTGTTCCGCACAATGGGTTACGGCACGGACGCGCTCGAGTGGAAGAAGCTCATCAGCGCGCTCAAAGTGGCGGGCTATGACGACAGCATTTCCATCGAACACGAGGACAGCCTCATGTCACCGAAAGAAGGACTCGAAAAAGCCGTCAATTTCCTTAAAGACATTATTATCACCGAAAAAGCCGGTGCAATGTGGTGGGTGTAATCATGAAACAATTCGGTATTCAACTTTATTCCGTCCGCGAAGAAATCAAAAAGTACGGACTGGAAACCGTGCTTGACGTGATCAAAGACAGCGGTTTCGACTGCGTGGAGTTCGCCGGTTTCTATGGCAGAACGCCCGAAGAAATCAAAAAACTTCTGGACGATCGCGGACTTAAAGGCGTTTCGGCGCATATCATGCTGAACGACATCGAAAAGAACCTCGAATATATCGATACTGTCGGCATCGAGCGCGTCTACGTTCCGTGGGAATCCTACGAGGATCTTCGCGACAAACTCCCCGAGATCGCGGCAAAAATCAAAGAGGTCAAAGAAATTCTCGACAAGCGCGGAGTGGTGTTCGGCTATCACAACCACAGTCAGGAATATCGCGACGGCGCGGACAGAGTTTACGAACTCATGGAAGCCGTCCCCGGCTTTACGTCCGAACTCGATATTTTCTGGGCGACGGCGGGCGGTCACGATCCCGTGGAACTCATGCGTAAGTACGACAAACGTCTCACCGCGCTCCACATCAAGGAAATGGACAAGCGCACGAATATCGCGAACCCGACCGAGTATCACGAGGCGATCGTGGGCGAGGGCATGAGCAATACCGCCGCCGTCATGGAATATGCAAAGGAACTCGGAATCGAACTTTTCGTAATGGAAGTGGAGAGTTATCCCTGCGATTACGAAGAGTATCTTAAAAAGAGTTGTTTCAATATGAAGAAACTCGCGAAATAACGTCGGGCGAAATTCAAATCAGGTAAACCGCGGGAGCGGGGAAACCCCGACCGCAAAAATAAACTAAAATCACAAAGAGGAGATTTTATCATGGAAAAAGTAAGAATAGGCGTTATCGGCTGCGGCGGTATCGCCAACGGCAAGCACATGCCCGCCGAAAAGAACAACCCGAACGCCGAAATGGTAGCGTTCTGCGACATTATCGAAGAGCGCGCGGTGAAGGCGAACAAAGAGTACGGCAGCGAAACCAGCAAGGTTTACACCGACTACAAGGAACTTCTCAAAGACAAGAGCATCGACGCGGTACTCGTGCTGACGCACAACAGCGAGCATTGCCGCATCACCGTGGACGCGCTCAACGCCGGCAAGCACGTGCTTTGCGAGAAACCTATGGCGATGAACTACGCCGAAGCCAAGAAGATGATCGAAGCCCGCGACAAGTCCGGCAAGATCCTGACCATCGGCTATCAGAACCGTTTCCGCAAGGAAAGCATGTATCTTAAAGACCTCGCCGATCAGGACTACTTCGGCGACATCTACTACGCCGAGGCGATCGCCATCCGTCGCAGAGCCGTTCCTACCTGGGGCGTGTTCATCGACGAAGAGAAGCAGGGCGGCGGTCCGCTGATCGACATCGGCACGCACGCGCTCGACCTCACGCTGTTTGCCATGAACAACTACGAACCCGCTTACTGCGTGGGCAAGACCTATCACAAACTCAACAAGCAGACCGGCACGGGCAACACCTGGGGCGACTGGGACACCGAGAAATTCACCGCCGAGGATTCCGCTTTCGGTTTCGTCGTGATGAAAAACGGCGCGACGATCATTCTTCGTTCGTCCTGGGCGCTCAACTATGCTAACCCGCTCGAGGCGGCTACCACCGTTTGCGGCGACAAAGCGGGTGCGGAACTTACCTGGGACAAACTCCGCGTCAACGGCGTATTGAACGGCAGACAGTACATTCTCGAACCCGACTTCAAGAGCGGCGGCGTGGCGTTCTTCGACGGCGCGGGTGCGGGCGAGCCTCGCGATCTCGAGGCGATCTGCTTTACCAACGCTATTCAGGGCAAGGGCAACCTTTACGTCACCGCCGAGCAAGCCGCTTGCGTCACCAGAATCCTCGAAGGCATCTACGAGTCGCAAAAGACCGGTAAACCCTATTACTTCGACTAAGAAAAAGGCGTTTAACCCCGGAAAACAGGAGATTAGACAATGAAAATCACGATATTCACCGAGCATAACGCCAGCATGGACAGCCCCGAGGCCAAACTTGCTTATCCCGAGGGGATGAACGAGTGTCTGCGCCTTCTCTTGGCGGGCGACGGTCACGAAGTCAGGATGATCGTACACGGTCCGGACGACGACGGCAGCGAACTTACCGAAGAGGTACTCAAAAACACCGACGTTCTCGTTTGGTGGGGACACTGGTGGCACGGTAACGTAAGCCCCGCGGTCGTGGATATGGTTGTCGATTACGTCAATCGCGGCATGGGCATGCTCGCGCTGCACTCCGCGCACGAGTCCAAGCCTATGCAACGGCTTATGGGCACCACCGGCGCGCTGTCCTGGCGCGAAATGGGCGAGAACGAACGCGTGTGGGTTATCGACAGAACACACCCCGTTGCACAGGGCGTCGGCGACTATATCGACATCGAACACGAGGAAATGTACGGCGAGCCGTTCGCTATTCCCGCGCCCGACGAACTCGTCTTTGTCAGCTGGTTCCGCGGCGGCGAAGTAATGAGATCGGGCTGCACTTTCAAGCGCGGCTTCGGCAAACTCTTCTACTTCCGTCCCGGTCACGAAACGCTCCCGACCTATCACAACGAGAAGATAAGGCGAGTGATCCTTAACGCGATCGAGTACCTTAAGCCCGCGCGCCCCGTGGCTGCCGAGCCGATAAAGAGCATGCACGCGGCGGTTCCGCCCGAGAAGATTTAAGCAAAACGAATTAAAAACGAAAAGTTCCGGTTTAACCATAGCCGGGACTTTTTCATATATAAGTGTGGATCGACGGGGAAAGCCCGCGCACGAATTTTCCGGAAACGGTCAATTATCCCTCGGTGATATGGGCGATAAGCGTTGACAAAAGTTGCGACGTGGAGTATAATAAGTAAGGTATGGGTAAATCTTATTGCGGTTTAATATTAAAAACGTCCTATGACAAGATGGGAGAAACGGCAGGTATCGACGTTTTGGGCAAAACTATGCTCGACTGGGTTTCGCTTGCGTTGTCGGGCGTGGAAACGGACATAGCCGATTACGAGCGGCATCTCGAAATGCCCGCGCTGGTCAAGCCGCACGTTCGTCCCGGGTACGACTATATCGTCGTGCTGTTTTCCGACACTCCGCTCATCACCAAAAAGACGGTGAACGCGGCGGTCGACGAGGCGTACAACAGCGGCAAAACCGTGATCAAAATGACGCGCGGCTACGTTTTCAACTGCGCGTACATAATGAACGCCGACAAGATCTACACCGAAAACACGTTCTACTTCGACGAAGAGGACTTTATCACCGCGTTCAGTTACAAACAGGTAGGACTAATTACCGACATTCTGAAAAACCGTATTCTCGACTTCCACATGGGGCAGGGCGTGCACTTCGAGGACATTGCCTGCACCGTCATCGGTTGCGACGTCGTGATCGACGAGGACGTGACGATAGGGTTCAACAACGTTATCCGCGGTAAAACACATATTAAGACGGGCGCGAGAATAGGCAACGGCAACGTCATCGAGGATTGCGTCATCGAGAGCGGCGCGACCGTAGAGGCTTCGCACTTAAAGCGCAGCGCGATCGGAAAGGGTACGAGCGTCGGACCTTATGCCAACCTTCGCGAGAACAATATTATCGGCGAAAACTGCAAGATCGGCGATTTCGTCGAACTCAAGGCGTGCAAAGTGGGCGACGGCACCAAAATGTCGCACCTGACCTACGCCGGCAATCTCGTCATCGGAAAAAACTGCAACGTCGGCGCGGGCGTGGTGTTCGCCAACTACGACGGCAAGGACAAACACACCACCACCGTGGGCGACGACGTTTTCGTCGGTTCTTCGTCGACGATCGTGGCTCCCGTCGAAATCAAGGACAAGGCGTTTATCGCGGCGGGTTCGGTCATCAACGCCGACGTACCCGAAGGCTCGCTTGCTATCGGCAGGGCGCGTCAGGTCATAAAACCCGAGTGGCACAACAACAAGTATATTAAAAACGACTGAAAAGCGGCAACGGACGAAACAGGGCACCGTCAATGCCTTTTCACGCCCGAAATAAGCAAGAAATTATCCGTCAAAGCACGGACAAGCAATATTTTTACGGAGGCACAATCAAATGATTGCACACGGAAACAAAATCAAACTCTTCGCAGGCAACGGTTCGCCCGCGCTCGCTCAGGCAATAGCGAAAGAGTTAAACATGCCGCTCGGCGCGATTAAGGTCGGCAAGTTTTCCGACGGAGAAACCAGCGTTCAGATAGACGAAACCGTCAGAGGTTGCGACGTATTCATTATTCAGTCGACTTCGACTCCGGTCAACGACAACCTTGTCGAACTTCTGGTCATGATCGACGCCATGCGCCGCGCGTCCGCAGGTCGTATCACCGCCGTCGTTCCTTACTTCGGCTATGCCCGTCAGGACCGCAAAGCCCGCGCCCGCGATCCGATCACCGCGAAACTCGTCGCCGACATTCTCACCGCAGCCGGTGCCGACCGCGTGCTCACAATGGATCTTCACGCTCCGCAGATTCAGGGCTTTTTCGATATCCCCGTCGACAACCTTCTCGGCAGTTCCGTGCTTTGCAACTATATCAAGAACAAAGCGTTCGTCCGGCGCGACGACCTTATCGTCGTTTCCCCCGACGTAGGATCGGTTTCCCGCGCCCGCGCCATGGCGAATAAACTCGATTGTCCGCTCGCGATCGTCGACAAACGTCGTCCGAAAGCCAACGTCATGGAAGTCATGAACATCGTCGGCGACGTCAGCGGCAAGACCTGCCTGCTCATCGACGACATGATCGACACCGCCGGCACCATCACGCAGGGCGCGAAGGCGCTTGTCGAGGTCGGCGGCGCGAAAGAAGTGTATGTTTGCTGTACTCACGCCGTTCTCAGCGGTCCCGCCATCGAACGCCTCGAAAACTCCGTCATCAAAAAAGTCTATATGCTCAACACCATCGAACTTCCCGCCGAAAAGAAAATCGCCAAGATCGAGGAAATTACCGTTGCTCCGCTATTTGCCCGCGCTATAGAGAGTATCTTTGCGGAGTTGCCGCTCTCTCGTCTTTACGAGTAATTAAAGACATCTTTTCCGCGCTTTTTCCCGAAACCTCGATAGCGGTACGTCCTTGTACAGCGTCCTCGGTTTCGGAAAAAATCATCGAAAAATCCGCGCTTTACGAAAAACGGCTTTTGCGGCGAACGCTTTTTGCAAAAAGTTTTACGGGCAGGCTACTGTAATTAGCCGAAAATAACAGAACACGAACGAACGGAGGGATAATATCGTTTCTCCGCTCGTTTCTTTTTGCTTTGCGGACGGTGCGGCGGTAATGTCGGCGCACGCTCGGCCGCAAAGCGTAACACAAAAATCAAAGGACGATTACTACATGACATTCAAAGATCTCGCGCTCGGCGACAAAATTCTCGACGCGATAGAAGAAATCGGCTATGAAACGCCGTCGCCCATTCAGCAGCAGGCTATTCCGCCCGCACTTGCCGGCAGGGACGTGCTCGGTTGCGCGCAGACCGGTACCGGCAAGACCGCCGCGTTCGCGTTGCCCGTTCTCGAAGAACTTTCCAAAAGGAACAGTTTTTCGGGCAAAATCCGTGCGCTCGTGCTTACGCCCACCCGCGAACTCGCGCTGCAAATCGAGGAATCGTTCCGCGCTTACGGCAAATATCTTCCGTACCGCGTGGGACTGGTGATGGGCGGCGTTTCGCAGGGTAATCAGATAGCGACGCTTCACCGCGGCGTGGACGTGCTGGTCGCGACGCCCGGGCGGCTTCTTGACCTTCATTCGCAAAAACACGTCGACCTTTCGGGAGTGGAGTTCTTCGTGCTGGACGAAGCCGACCGCATGCTCGACATGGGTTTTATCCACGACGTCAAAAAGGTCATCGCGCTGTTGCCGCAGAAAAAACAAACCATGTTTTTCACCGCCACCATGCCGCCCGAGATCGATAAACTCGCCAAGTCTTTGCTCGTAAATCCCGCGTCCGTCGCGGTCACGCCGGTATCGAGCACCGTCGAACTCACCGATCAGTCCGTGTACTTCACCGACAAGGCGAAAAAGACCGAACTTCTGATCGAACTGTTCCGGGCGGGCAAGGTGGAAACGCCTTGTCTGGTGTTTACGCGCACGAAGTACGGCGCGGACAAACTTTCCAGAAAACTCAAAGCTGCCGGAGTTACTGCTATGGCGATCCACGGCGACAAGTCGCAGGGCGCACGCCAGAACGCGCTCGACAGTTTCAAAAACGGCAGGATCATGGCGCTTGTCGCGACCGACATCGCCGCCCGCGGCATAGACGTTGCCGCGTTGCCGTCCGTGGTCAATTACGAACTTCCCAACGTGCCCGAAACCTACGTTCACCGTATCGGGAGGACGGGCAGGGCGGGCAGAACGGGCGTTGCCGTTTCGCTGTGCGACATCGACGAGAAAGAATATCTCGCGGATATAGAGAAACTCATCGGTAAAAAAGTGCGCGAAGCCGACGAAAACCCGTTCCTTATGACGGTTTTTGAAAAGTCACCGCCAAAAACGCCCGGACGACGCCCGGGAAAGCAACCTTCGCCCGAAAAGCATTCCGAGGTAAAGACTGAAACCAGACCTGCCAAGCAACCCGAAAATCGTCAAAACCCGACCGGTCAAAAGAATAAAACCGCTTCGCAACAGGCAAAACCGCAAATCAAGCCGCAAAAGCCGCAGTTTCCGGGCAAAAGGCGCGACGATCGCCGCAAAAACGACGGGAAGTCGGACGAGAACAAGCCCGCGGCAAACACGGATAAAAAGGCAAACGATTACGGTAACGCGAATAAAAACGGAAACGCCGCCGCTCATCCCGGTGGCGGCGATAAAAACGGCAACAAAAACCGCAATCGTAACCGGTTTCGCCGCCGCAAAAAACCCGCAAAAAGCGAGTAAAGAAAATTAAAAGACGAATAGTTTTTGTGAAACAGCCGCACCGTGTCGTGCGGCTGTTTTTGCGTTATGAGGGAGACGGTAAATCTTAAAATCTAACGCGCACTTTCCGTTCTTACCCCGTCATTCAGAGCAAATGCGTCAGCATTTGCGTGGAATCCCCTGCATGGAGCGAATAATCGACCTTAATAAAAAAGTCAAAAAACGTTCTTGTTGCGGGGGATTCCACGTCGTAAGGCATAGCCTCTTGGGTATCGAGGCTATGCCTTACTCCTCTGAATGACGAGAAAACAGTTAAAACTATACGTTCTATTTTAACCGCAAAAAGGCTCCCTTGCGCAACTGGAACCGGCGCGGCAGCGACTGAGGGATTGTAAATTAACTGCGTATTTTCCGTTTTTTCGCCGTCATTCAGAACGGGCTTTCCGCGCGCGGGGAGGATCCCCGACTGAAAACAAGTAAATCAACCGTAAATAGCCCTTCCGATTTTTTGTACCGCCGCGATTTTCTTTGATTTTCGGCGCGTATTGTGCTAAAATTGAATCGAGGACACGGATAAAATGAAACTCAAAGGGACAAAACATATAAACGACGACGAGGGCATAACCGTAAAAGTTTATTGCCACGGCAGCAGCGGACGGCACTCGCACGAGTTTGTCGAGCTTGTTTACGTTCTCGACGGGCATGCGCGGCACGTCGTGGGCAACGAAGTCATGGACCTTAACAAGGGCGATATTTTCATCATGGACATGGGCGTCGAACACGAGTTTTTCGCCGAAAAGGACGAAAAAATCACGCTTTGCAACTGCCTGTTTTATCCCGAGTTCCTGACGCGCGTCATCACCGGCGACAACTTTATCGACCTTGCCTACGACATGTTCTTTTCGGGTTACGAGGACGAGCGCGGCGCGAAAGGCTACCTTTGCCTTCTCGGCGCGGACACGAGCGAAATCGAGCCTCTGGTGCTTGCCATGCTGGACGAACAGGAGAAGAAAAGAGAAGGCTATCTCAAAGTCATTCGTTCGCTTCTCTCGATCGTGCTTATCAAGACTTTCCGGCTGTGCGAGTCGGAAAACCGTCCGCCGATTCCGTCCGTTCAGCGCAAGATCGTGGGCGAAATCATCGACTACGTTTCCGCGCACGACAGCAAAGACCTGTCCGTGGGCGAAATCTCGCACGCGATGTTCTTTTCGCCGTCGTACCTCAGCCGTATTTTCAAGCAGCAAACGGGCAAATCGCTGGTGAGTTTCATTCAGGCGAAAAAGGTCGAAACCGCCGCCGAACTTTTGCGCGCGACCAACTATCCGATCGAAAAAATCATGTCCGATGTCGGCTATTCGGACAAAAAACACTTTTACGAAGTTTTTACCGCTGCCTACGGCACCACGCCCGGCGAATACAGATTAAAAGGCAGTCCCCGCGAGTAACGCCCGGCGCGACAGCGGCGGCTTGTGAATCGTCGAAAATAATAAAAATACGTATCGAATTGAGAAAAAAGTTATCCACAATTTTGGGTAGTGGATAACTTTTTTTCGTATACCGAAAACCTCGCCATAGTGGCGGGTTCAAAAAAGGTTAACCGATGAACAAGACAAAAAACATCCGATTGTGTTAAAATGTGAACGACCTGCCGGTCGAAAAAAAAGATAACACAATCGGATTACATTAAGATGAAAGAACAAGATAACGTCATTAAAAGTCCACATACGAAATGGAATTGCAAGTATCACAGAGTATTTGCGCCGAAATATCGAAGAAAAGTATTTTATGAAGAGAAACGAGCGGAAATAAGAGAGATAATCAGACGTTCCGCGTCGGGGATTCACATGCTGACTTTGTTCGCTTTTAATGACGAATAGGATAGTTCTCTCTTAATTGCGATGAGAAAAGAACGGTATAAGACGATAAAATAATGCTTTATTTGGGGTAAACGGGTATTGTATAATTAAACTATATCAATACTAAAAGGCTTCGTTATGTGGATCAAAAGAAAGAAAAAAGAGGAAAACGAGGGATTGCCGGTATTCGTCGGGCGATTTTCGGCGCGCGAAGGGCTTTCGCGGTGCGAACTTAAGATAACCGCGACGGGAATATTCGGCGCGATTTTCAACGGATACGAGATTCCCGATCTTTTTATGCCCGGCTGGTGTAATTACAATAAGCGTATCGACGCGTGTACTTACAACCTTACTGATTACGTCAAGTCCGAAAACGCGTTGACCGTGACGGTGGCGAACGGCTGGTATTCCGGCAAACTCGGCTACGGCAATAAAACGAACGTTTTCGGTGACGAAAAGCGCCTTTATGCCGTTTTCACGCTGACTTACTCGGACGGCACGACCGAAAAGATCGAGTCGGACGAGAAGTGGGAAACGACGACTTCTGACGTGACTTTCGCGGACTTTTTCGACGGCGAAACGATAGACGCTCGCTTGCGCGGCATTGACGCCGATTACAGCGCCGCGGTTCCGGCGGACTATTCCGTGCCTATCACCGCGTACGATTGCGAGCCGGTGCGCGTGACGGAAACGCTCGAGCCGAAAATAATCTACGAGGACGAAACGACGATCCGCTATGACTTCGGGCGCAATTTCGCGGGTATGATCGCGATTACGGCGCGCGGCGAAAGCGGCGACAAACTCACGGTCAGGTACGGCGAAATGCTAGACGGCGACAAAGTGTACATAGAAAATCTTCGTCGGGCGAAATGCACGGACGAGTTTATCCTTTCGGGCGGATCAGACCGATTCGAGCCGAAGTTTACCTATCACGGCTTCAGATACGCGGAAATAATCAAGCCCGCGGGTGCGCGCGTGACCGAAACGCTCGGGCACGTGATTACTCAGAATATAGAATATTATGGCAGTTTCGAGTGTTCGGACGAAGTTATGAACGGAGTATATGCCATGGCGAAAAACGGACAGAAAAGCAACTTCGTGGCAATCCCGACCGACTGTCCGCAACGTGACGAGCGGCTCGGGTGGACGGGCGACGCGGAAGTTTTCTGCAACTCCGCTATGTTCAACGCCGATTGCAAGCGGTTTTTCGAAAACTATCTGCATCTAGTGCGCGACGATACGCTGGGAAACGGGCGTATACCGTCGATCGTGCCGCTGTACATGCCGGTCGCGGACAACACGGCGGGCGTGCCGGGCTGGGGCGACTGTATAGCCGTCATGCCGTATTTCCATTACCTTCACTACCGCGACGAAACGGTAATTAAAGCCAATCTCGCCACCGCGGAAAAATGGATCGGATACTATCTCGCTTGCAGCGAAAACTATCTGACGAAAATAACCAACAACTTCGGTGACTGGCTGTCGCAGGGCGGGGAAACCGACTCAAACGTAATAAACCAGATTTTCTTTGCGTACTCGACCGCGTTGACCGCTGAAATGTGCGGAATTATCGGTGAAACAGCAAAAAAAACATACTACGACGAGGTTTACGCCGGCATAAAACGCGCGTTCCGCGATAACTACTATAAAGCGGAGCGCATAACGAGCGACACGCAGACTGCGTATGCGTTCGCCTACGCCGCGGGGCTTATCTCGAAGGAAGAAACCGCCGCAAGACTGCCCGCGACGATTCACGAAAAGGGCGATTCGCTGACGACCGGCTTTATCGGCAGCAGATTTATTCTGCCCGTGCTGTGCGATATCGGAGAAACAGACCTTGCGTACGGACTTATTAAAAGAACGGAATATCCGTCCTGGGGCTATATGCTGAAAGAGGGCGCGACGACGGTATGGGAACGCTGGAACGGCTACACCGAGGGAAGCGGATTCGAAGATCCCGAGATGAATTCGTTCAATCATTACAGCCTCGGCTCGTGTACCGAGTGGCTATATTCCTACGTTTTGGGCATAAAACTCTCGCCGAGTACCGAAAAAGTAATAATTTCGCCGTCGGTAAGCCGCGAAATCGGCTACGCGAAAGGCGGCACGAAACTGAATAGAGGCAGAATTTTCGTGGAGTGGAAATACGAAAACGCCGCCGTACGACTTAAAGTCTGCGCGGCGGACGGCGTGGATTACGAAATAGATACTTCGATAGGCTCGCTCATATCGCTCGAAAAGAAAGGTAACGATACGATCGCGGTATTTAGGGCGGTAACGGACGAAAAAAGCGCGCCGCTTACTCGTCGTGACGAACGGAGCTGCGATACTCGAGCGGCGAAACGTTGTATTTGTCCTTGAACTTCCGCGCGAAGAACGACTGATTGTCGTAGCCGACCTTGGAAGCGATGGTAATCACGCTGAGATCGGTGGAGGATAAAAGCGTGGCGGCGTAAGCAACCCTCAGATCGGTGACGTACTCGATGATTGTTTTGCCGACGTGCTTTTTGAAAATCTTGATAAAGTGCGAGTGCGAATACGAACTGAGCGCGATGATGTCGTTGATTCTGAGAGAGAACACGTCGGGCGTGGAAATCTGCTGCAGAAACGATAGAATACTTTCTGGCAACTTCTTTTCGGACTTGTGTTCGACGTAAATGCCCAGAAGGTACACGACGATCGAGGACAGCACGGCGTTTTTGTGTTCGGGATCGGAATTGAACACGTTGAGGTTGTTCAGCCGCTTGTGAATCTCACCGAAAGTATCGATACCGAGGTGAATGACGATAGGTTTTTCCTGTTTCTCGAGCGCGGAGTAGAGCGTAGGCGAGAGAATTTCGCAGAGTTTCTTCAGTTTCTCGTCGGCGATACATACGTCGCGGCGCTGAATGGGAGCGTCGGACACGAACCTGTGAACGTGGCGAGGGCCCAGCAGAACAAAGTCGCCGGGCATGAGCGGATAAGTCGTTCCGTTGACGATATTCGAGCCGGTTCCGTCGACCGTCGAGGTGAATTCCCAGTCGCTGTGACGGTGCAAAACGCTGTTGTCGTCCCACAAAAAAGTGGTGATTACGTCGGGATTGAGTTTAGATATAATTTTCTTAACCGTCGCGTCTTTCATATCCGTATTTTACCGATTTTTGCGCATTTTGTCAACATTTAATCGACACTACGCGAAAATCGCGATAAGAAATCTTTGGTAAAACGCAAAAAAGCGGTCGAAAACTATAATAAAAAAATAGCGAAGTACAATAAACAAGTGATTGAAAAGCAAACCGCGATAATGTTAAAATTTTAGTAGTATAAAGGCGCATTACGCCGAGGCGGAAAGGCCGACCTCGCGCGAGTTAAAAAATCAGGGATAAAAATCAGGAGGCAAAACCTAAATGATGAAGAAATTCAAGGTAATTATAGCCGCGACTCTGGCGGCGATCACCTGCGCGAGCGTTTGCGCTTGCGGCGGTGAAAAAGAAGATCCGACCAAAACTTACCTCGACGTGGGCGTATTCGACGCGGGACTGGGTACGGTATACTTCGACGAAATGAAAAAAGACTTCGAGGCGTATTACGCCGACACGAGTTTTGAGGACGGCAAAACCGGCGTCGTTCTTCGCGCGACGAAAAAGAACACCGAGTTTAACCCCGCGCAACTTCTCACCTCGATGAAAGATTACAAACCGGTGCTGTACCTTCTCAATACCGGCGACTACGAAGCGTTCACTTCCGCAGAACTTTTCACGGACGTGACCGACGTCATGACCGAGAAATACCTCGACGAGAACGGCGAGATCGCAAAAGATACCGGCAAGACCGCCACGCAGTCCATCGAGGATACCATGCTCGACGGTTATTCCGACGTATTTAAAAAGGACGACGACAAGTACTACGCCGTGCCGTTTATGTACTCCGCTCCCGGCTTGATCTTCGACGCGGATCTGTTCGACGAGCAGAGCCTGTACTTCAAAGCCGACGGTACGGTAGGCGCGAACGCAGCCGACCTTGCGGCTCAGAACTGCTCCGCGGGCTTCGACGGCAAACTCGGAACCTACGACGACGGACTTCCCGCGACCTGGAACGAGTTTCTTACCCTTCTTGCCGCGATAAGGAACAAAGGACTTACGCCGTTCACCTGGGCAGAATCGCCCAGTACTTATCAGATCTCGAGATTGTTCAACATTATCCACGCGAACTACGAGGGTTACGACGATTATATGCTGAACTACTCGCTTTCCGGCGAGGACAGCGAACTCGGTGAGATCAACGACAGCAACTACACCGAACTTCTCAATCAAGAGGGAAGAAAAGTCGCCATCAAGGCGTTCTACGACATAACCAAGAACGCCGACAACTACTCGGTCAAGGCGGCTCCCGCGGGCGGCAACACGCATACCACCGCCGAGCGCGAGTTTATTCAGAGCAAACGTTACGGCACGAGAATCGCGATGTTCGCCGAAAACAGTTACTGGGAACAGGAAGCCCGCTCGGTTTTCGACGGCGAACCTCAGCAGGAACAGAACGGCTACGGCAAGAGAAACTTCCAATACATGACCATGCCCAAGTTCGAGAACATGGGCGAGGGAATCGAAGATCAGACTTCGACCGAGCGCGTTATTCCTACGACTTACTCCGAGAGTTATATGTGCATCAGCGCGAAAAACGCCAACAAGAATGCGGAAGTTCAGACTCGCGTTGCGAAACTGTTCATCAAGTTCGTTCAGCAGAGA
>CAKQVV010000002.1 GCA_934277845.1 uncultured Clostridia bacterium | reverse complement strand
AAACCGAAAAAACAGATAAAACTTCCCGTGACGGAAAAACGATAATTAAAAAGGCGATAGAGGACGAAATTATGTTTGCGGTAATCAAAAAGAAAACGTTAATATTATGTCTGGTGCTTGCGGCGGCGATAGTGCTGGGATGCGTAATGCTGGGTACGGCTTCGGCGGAAACTTCGACTGTGCCAAAGTTGGGCAAAACCATTGTTATCGACGCGGGACACGGCGGCATTGACGGCGGAGTCGAGGGCGCGAATACCGGCATAAAGGAATCGGAAATCAACCTTGCGATCGCCAAAAGCCTGCGGCATTTTCTCGTCCGCAACGGTTACGACGTAGTGATGACGCGCGAAACGCCCGACGGACTTTACGCCGCCGCCGACAAGAACAAGAAACTCGCCGACATGCAGGCACGGCGCGACGTAATCCGCGCGGCTAAGCCCGACCTCGTGATTTCCGTGCATCAGAACTTTTATCCGCGCGGCGAGATCAGCGGCGCACAGGTTTTCTATTGCGGCGACAGCGAGCAGTCGAAAGCGGCTGCCGAAACCATGCAGACCGCGCTTAACCGCAGCCTGAGTTGCGACCGCACGGCAAAGACGGGCGACTATTATATCCTCAACTGTACGGAGTTCCCGTCGGTGATCGTCGAGTGCGGATTTTTGTCCAACGCCGCCGACGAAAAGAAACTCGTGACCGCCGTCTATCAGGAAAAAGTCGCTTACTCGATCTATTCGTCCGTGTGCGTGATTTTGGGCGAAGGCGCTGGCGGCTGCGAAAAGACCGGCGCGGACGAGAGCGCGAGCCTCTTTATTAAATAAAAGCAAATTGCTAAAAATCGCGAGAACACCGCTTGCAATCGTTGCATTTTCAGCCGAATTATTATATAATCTAATCGGAGAAGTCTGCGCTTTTATATAGGTCGCGGCTTTTCCGGAGATCAAACCTGCGTGAAAGCGTCGGAAAATTTACCGGCGAGTGATCGCGGAAAAGGCGGACGGAATGCGGAAATTCGGCGTAGCGGGGCTGGGACTTATCGGCGGCTCGATAGCGTTTGCGCTCAAAAAACAAGGTTACCGTGTAGTCGGGATTGAAAACGATCCCGACGTTTCGGCGTTCGCTCTTAGAAACGGCGTGGTCGACGAAATCGGCGGGATAGCCGATTTGCGCGGCGCGGAAACGGTGTTCGTGTGCGTGCCCGTGCGGAAAACGCGCGAAGTAGTCGAAAAAATAGTTGCCGAAGTGGGGGGCGACACGCTCGTGACCGATGTCGCGTCCGTAAAAGGCGAACTCAAAGGAATCGCCGGCAGGTTCGTGGGCGGACATCCGATGGCGGGCACGGAAAGGAGTGGTATCGCGGCGGCTCGCGCGCACCTGTTCGAGAACGCGTTTTACGCGATCGTGCCTTATGAAAATTCGAGCGAAGCCGACATCGGATATTTAACCGGACTGGTAAAAAGTTTCGGCGCAAAACCCGTGATTATGACCGCGGACGAACACGACGGCAGGGTTTCGGAAATCAGCCACCTGCCGCATATCATCGCCTACGCGCTGTCGGGTTACGCGCTGAAAGCCGACGGGTTTGCGGGCACCGGCTTTATGGACACCACGCGTATCGCGGCATCCGATCCGGGATTCTGGACGGAAGTGGCGTTTCTCAATCGCGACTACCTGCTCCGCGACGCTCTCGGTTATCGGGCGGAGTTCGATAAATACGTTGCCGCGCTGGAAAACGGCGATCGCAAGGGGCTTTACGACCTGATTGCGGCGGCGAAAGAAAAACGCGAAGCGTTGGCAAACCGCAGGGTATACCTCGACGAGTACACGCTTGATCTCGACGTCCGCGACGAACCCGGCGCGATCGCGAGGGTGAGCAAACTTCTTGCGGACAACGAAATCAATATTTCCGGAATACAGATTATAAACTCGCGCGAGGGCGTGGGCGGCGCGCTGAGGATCGCTATCCGCTCGGAAGCCGAGTACGAACGCGCAAAATCGCTTTTACGTAAAAACGACGGGACGGAGGACAAAAAATGAGGTTTCTCGATGCGGGCGAATCGCACGGCAAAGCCCTTTGCGGAATTATCGAAGGCTTGCCGGCTGGACTTAAAATAGACGAAAAATTCATAAATAACGAACTCGACCGCAGGCGCGCCGGTTACGGCAGAGGCGGCAGAATGAAGATCGAGTCCGACCGCGCGGAAATTCTCTCGGGCGTGCGCGACACGTTCACGCTCGGTTCGCCGCTTGCGTTCGTCATCGAAAACGCCGATTTTCCGAACTGGAAAGGCGTTATGGGCGAGGGCGAGTGCCCCGACAAAGCGAGAAGAGCGGTCACGGCGGTGCGCCCGGGGCATGCCGATTACGCGGGAGCGGTCAAATACGGCTTTACCGACGCGAGAAACGTGCTCGAACGCGCTTCGGCCCGCGAAACCGCGGCAAGAGTGGCGGCGGGCGCGATAGCGAAATTGTTTTTGCGCGAACTGGGGATTACTGTCGGTTCGCACGTCTATAACATCGGCGGCGTGAAATGCTCGCGCGGTCAGTATTCTGCGGACAAGCTGATAGGGTATGCCGATCAGAGTCCCGTCAGGTGCATGGATCCGAAAGCCGCGAAAGAAATGATGAAAGCGATCGATGAGGCGAAAGCCGACGGCGATACCTTGGGCGGCGAAACGGAAATAGTGATTTCCGGCATGCCCGCGGGCATCGGTTCCTATGTCCATTACGACCGCAAACTCGACTATGCGCTTATGGGCGCGATCGGCGGCGTACAGTCGGTCAAAGCCGTGGAAATCGGACTGGGCGCGGACTGCGCGGAGCGAAAAGGCAGCGAAGTCCACGACGAAATGTACCTTGACGGCGGCGGAATCAAGCGCAGAACGAACAACGCCGGCGGCATCGAGGGCGGCGTGAGCAACGGCGAAGATATTATAATCCGTGCCGCGCTGAAACCCATTCCCACCGTCATGAAAGGTTTGGAAACCGTGGATATTTCGAGCGGCGCGAGCGTAAAGTCCGAGCCGGAGCGCAGCGACGTTTGCGCGGTGCCGGCGGGCGGCGTGGTGCTGGAAGCGGTCGCGGCGTTTGTGATTGCGGACAAAATACTCGAAACGCTGGGCGGCGACAGAATGGACGAAATAGCGGAACGCATGGCGAAAAAGAGGGATGACGAATGGAAACGAAGATAATCTGCGGTGCGAATCTTACCGAAAAAATCCGCGAGATAACCGCCGATAAGTCGGTGTTTGTCGTGTCCGACTCGAACGTCGCGCTCACTTACGGTTCGCTCTGGCAGGGCGCAAAACATTACGTTGTTCCTGCCGGCGAGGATTCGAAAAACCTCGACACGTTCGGGCGAGTGGCGGCGGCGATGCTGGACTGCGGCTGCAACCGCCAAAGCACCGTGGTCGCGATCGGCGGCGGCGTGGCGGGCGACCTTGCCGGATTCGTCGCGGCGACTTATATGCGCGGCGTAAAATGGATAAATATCCCCACGACTTTGCTTGCACAGGTTGACAGCAGCGTAGGCGGCAAGACGGCGGTGGACCTCGGCGACTACAAGAACATAATCGGCGCGTTCCATCTGCCCGAAAAAGTACTCGTTTCCACGCATTTTCTCTACACGCTTCCCGACCGCGAGTGGCTGTGCGGCGTGGGCGAGATAGTCAAGACCGCTTTTCTCGACCGCAAAGTTTACGAAATACTGGACGGAAGTCCCGAAAAACTGCTCGAACGCGACGAAACGACGCTTGCCGCATGCGTTCGCGAGTGTATCGAATACAAGCGCGAACTTACCGCCCGCGACCTTTACGAGTCGGGACCGAGAAAGGCGCTCAACGTCGGTCACACGATAGGTCACGCGCTGGAAAAAGCGGACAAGCACCGCCGCAGTCACGGCGAGTACGTGCTGATGGGCATGGAGATCGAGTCGTTTATTCTCGGCAATCGCATGGACGAGGAAAGACGCCGGGAAATCGCGGCGTTTGTCGAGGCTACGGGCGTGGATTATCCCGACTTTAACCCCGAAGAAGTGACGAAAGCATGCCTTAAAGACAAAAAGAACGGCGGCGGTGCGATCAGCATTATGCTGCCCGATTACGAGAATACAAGGGAAATAAGAATGTCGTTCGACGAAGTTTTGAGAGGAGTGACTTTATGGAAGTTAAGCCGCTGAAAAGTTTTGTAAAAACGCTTAAACCCGCGCCCGACAAGAGCGTGACGCATCGCGCGATCATGCTTAATTCCGTCGCAAAAGGCAGAGCGGAAATCACCGACGCGCTCCTTGGGGCGGACTGTCTGTCGACGATCGATTGTATGCGTCGGCTCGGCGCGAATATATCGATCGAGAATAACCGCGTTCTCGTCGAGGGATGCGACGAACTGCGTTCCGCCGCGCTTGACGTCGGCAACTCGGGTACTACGTTCCGCCTTCTTGCCGGACTTCTTGCCGGGCGACCGGGCAAGTTTGTGCTCGACGGCGATGCTTCGATCAGGAAAAGACCGATGAAGCGCGTGGTCGAGCCGCTGAAAGAAATGGGCGCGAAGATCGCGTTTTCCGACGGCGTGCGCGCGCCGATAGCGGTTACGGGCGCGCGGCTGAAAGGAATTTCGTACGATATGCCCGTCGCTTCCGCGCAGGTCAAGAGCGCGATACTTCTCGCGGGACTGAGCGCCGACGGCATAACGACCGTACATGAGACGATACGTTCCCGCAATCACACCGAACTTATGCTGAAAGCGATGGGGGCTAAAATCTGGATAGAAAACTATACGACGGCGATAATGCGCGGCAATCTTACCGCAATCGACGTGGAAGTTCCCGGCGATATTTCGTCCGCGGCTTACCCGATGGTGCTGGCGGCATGCCTTCCCGGCGCGCACGTCACGCTGAAAGAAGTGGGCGTAAATCCCACGCGCACGGGCATAATAACGGTGATGAAAGATTGCGGAGCGGCAGTCACGGAGTCGCAGGCGCGCTACGGCGTGGAAAAAGTCGCGACGATCGACGTCGAGTACTCGCCCGCAATGAAACCGTTTAATATCGGCAAAGAACTTATGCCGTATCTTATCGACGAAATACCCGTGCTGGCTGTGATGGCGTGCTTCATTGGCGGCGAGAGCGTGATTTCCGGCGCGGAAGAACTGAAAGTCAAGGAATCGAACCGCATCGACACCACCGTCGGCATGCTGAAAGCGATGGGAGCGGATATTACCGCCACGCCCGACGGCATGATTATCCGCGGCGGCAAAGGACTGAAAGGCGGCGTGACCGTCGATCCGCACGGCGACCACCGCATCGCGATGTCGGCGGCTGTCGCGGCTTCGCTGTCCGAGTGCGGCGCGGATATTCTCGATCCCGGGTGCGTCGCGATAAGTTACCCCGGCTTTTTCGGAATACTGGAGGAGTGAGATGAAAAGAAAACTCGCGCTTATCGGCAAGGATATTTCCTACTCGCTGTCGCCGCTCATTCACGGCGAAATCTTCCGCGAAATGGGTTACGACGCGACCTACGAGTTGTTTTCCGTCGACAAAGAGGATCTGCCCGAACTCGTCAAAAAACTGAAAGCCGAATACGTCGGTTTCAATATCACAAAGCCGCACAAGCAAAATATTCTGCCGTTCCTCGACGATACCGATCTCAAAAGCGTGAATACGGTGCGGGTGGACGGCGACAAACTTCACGGCTTTTCCACCGACGGCTACGGTTTTTCCCGCGACCTCAAAATCCGCTTCGGCGAAAAGATCCGCGGCACCGCGCTGGTGCTCGGCGCGGGCGGAGTCGCGCGGGTTATCGCGGAAGAACTGAAAAAACTGGGTTTCGATGTGTACATCAGAAACCGCACCGAAAGCAAGGCGAGAGAACTTGCGGATGAGTTCGGTCTGAAGGTTGCGGACGAATCGGTAAAACCCGATCTCGTCGTGAACTGTACGAGTTACGGCTTTAACCGCGGCGAAAACCCGGCGCTCGCGTTCGACGAAACGGGACACGATCACTGGGTGTTCAACGACGGCAGGCTCAAATGGATGTACGACACCATTTACTCGCCGCCGGTTACAGATTTTCTTGCGAGTTTCCCGTCGGCAGAAGGCGCAAACGGCCTGGGGATGCTGATATTGCAGGCGATAGAAGCCGACAGAATCATGTGCGGTTTCGATATAGACGCCACGCTCGAAAAAAAACTTTATGCCGACATTATGCGTAAAATCAAATCGCGGCTTTGAGCGGCGGAAAAAATACTTATAAACATAAGGAAAAACGAAAATGAAAAAAATACTGGTACTGAACGGACCTAATCTCAATATGCTGGGCGTGCGCGAACCCGCGGTTTACGGCTCGCAAACGCTTGCCGACATCGAAAACTTCCTTAAAGCCGAGTTTGCCGGCAAAGCGGAATTAGAGTTTATGCAGTCGAACTCGGAAGGCGCGCTGGTGGACGCGATCCAGAGCACCGACGCCGACGGCATCGCGTTCAACGCCGGCGCGTACACGCATTATTCCTACGCGCTGCACGACGCGATCAAATCGATTGCTTCGCCCGTTGTCGAAGTGCATATTTCCAACGTGTACAAGCGCGAAGAATACCGCCACAAGTCCGTCATCGCGGCGGCGTGCGCAGGCACGGTGTGCGGTTTCGGCGCGGACAGTTATTTTCTCGCGATAATCGCGCTGTTACGCGCTCCCGAAAGATGAAAAACATAGTACTTATCGGCATGATGGGCTCGGCGAAATCCACGACGGGCAAAATAATAGCGAAAAAACTCAACCGTCCGTTCTTCGACGGCGACGACGTGTACGTTTCGGTGTACGGCGAGAAAATCGCCGATACGTTCGCGACCTTGGGCGAAGAAGAATTCCGTAAGCGCGAAACCGAAATCGCCAGACTTCTCGGTGCGCTCGACGGCGCGGTGGTCGCTTGCGGCGGGGGAGTTGTACTGCGCGAAGAGAACATGACCGCGCTGAAAAGCAACGGTATCATCGTCAGGCTCACCGCCACGCCCGAAACGATTTACGAGCGCGTCAGCCGCAACGACCGCCGACCGCTGCTGAAAGAAGGCGGCATCGAAAAGGTCAGAAGCATAATGGCGGAACGCGAACCGCTGTACCGAAAGTATGCCGATTTTTCCGTCGACAATTCCTATTCGCGCCCCGCAGTCACCGCCGACCGCATAATCCTGCTTTACAACAAGATGACCGCCGGTAAAAAGTAACGCGCGGGAATAACGTTAAAAGAACGGCAAAAGAATACACCAAACGGAGAGAACATAAATGGAATTGAAAGGACTTAAAAGCGGCACGGACGTGCGCGGCACCGCGCTCCCCGGCTACGGCCCGGAAGTAAACTTAGGCGAAGAACAGGTACGTGCGATAGCCGACGCGTTTGCGGCGTGGCTTCGCCCGAGAGTGAAAGGTAAAATCATTGCCGTGGGCGGCGACAGCAGACTGAGTACCGCCGCTATCAAAGCGGTCGTGACCGACGCGCTCACCGATGCCGGGTACGACGTCAAGGACTGCGGACTGTGTTCCACGCCGTCCATGTTCATGACGACAAAGTTTCCGGGAATCGGCGCGTGCGCGGCTGTCATGGTCACCGCTTCGCATCACCCCGCCGAAAAGAACGGACTTAAATTCTTTTTGCCGGGCGGCGGACTGGAAGGCGCGCAGATCAGCGAGATCATCGAACTTGCAGAACTCGGCGAAAAACTGACCGGCAAGGAAAAGGGCAACGTTGAAACGGGCGATTTCATGCGTTTTTACTGTGATTTTCTCGTAAACAAAGTGCGCGAGGCGACGGGGGAAACCGAGCCGCTGAAGAATATGAAAATCGTGGTCGACGCCGGCAACGGTGCGGGCGCGTTTTATCCGGAACGCGTGCTTAAGCCTCTCGGTGCGGATACTACCGGCAGTCAGTTTCTCGAGCCCGACGGCAATTTCCCGAATCATATCCCAAACCCCGAAAATCCGCAGGCTATGGAATCGGTTTCCGCGGCTACCGTGGCGGCGAAAGCCGACCTCGGCGTCATTTTCGATACCGACGTGGACCGCGCGGCTATCGTTGCGCCCGACGGCAGCGAAATCAACCGCAACTCGCTCATCGCGCTCATTTCCGCGATACTTCTTCGGGAAGAGAACGGCGCGACCATAGTCACCGACAGCGTGACCAGCGACGGACTGCGCGACTTCATCACCGCTCACGGCGGCAAGCATCACCGATTCAGGCGCGGCTATAAAAACGTAATCGACGAAGCGGTGCGACTTAATGCCGAGGGCGTAAACGCGCCTCTTGCCATCGAAACCAGCGGACACGCGGCGTTTCGCGAAAATTACTTCCTCGACGACGGCGCATACCTCGTCACCCGCATCATTATCGAAGCGGTACGGCTCAAAAAAGAAGGCAAGCCGCTGTTGTCGCTGATCGGCGATCTGCACACCGCCAAAGAATCGCTGGAAATCCGCCTGTCGTTCGGTACTCCCGACTGGAAAAACTTGGGCGCGTTCGTCATCGACAGCGTGAAGAGAATGAAAAACCGCGATCTTGTCGTCGCTCCCGACAATCACGAGGGCGTGCGCGTTTCCGTACCGAAACTGAAAGGGTGGTTTCTGATCCGCATGTCCGTCCACGATCCGATCATGCCGATCAACATCGAGTCCGACCTTACCGGCGGCGCGGCGAAAATCGCCGGGCTTTTGTACGCTTACCTGTCCGCGTTCGAGGGGCTGAACTGCGCCAACCTCGAAAAGGCGATAAGGTAGCGGAATCGGTTGTAATATATAATTAAGTATAAATGTTTGTTCTTAAATAAATAAGGATAACTATTTGTTCTCAATATGGGATTCCACGAAACAGCCGCACGGAAAATGCGGCTGTTTCTCTGAATGACGGGATAAAACGTAAAATGCGCGTTCGATTTTAAATTATAGGTAAAGCATTTAAATTATAACGTGAAGCAAAACTGCTATAACGTCATTCATAGCGCGTTTACGCGCGTGGAATCCCCGTCATGGAGCGGAAAATGATCCTGATAAAAGTCTACTTAAATCGAATGCGCAATCTTTCCGTGTTCTCCGTCATAGCAAAAAAGCAGCAATAAATCGAACGGAAAGCCCACGTGTTCTCCGTCATTCAGAGCGCGTTTACGCGCGTGGAATCCCCGTCATGGAACGGAAAATGATCCTTATAAAAGTCTACTAAAATCGAATGCGCAATCTTTCCGTGTTCTCCGTCATAGCAAAAAAGCAGCAATAAATCGAACGGGAAGTCCACGTGTTCCCCGTCATTCAGAGCGCGTTTACGCGCGTGGAATCCCCCGCATGGAACGGATAATAATCCTTAAAAATCAACTGAAATTATATAAAAATATTTTTTTGAGAAATATCGGCGAAAACACTTGACTTTACCAAAATAAAGTATTAGAATACGGTCATATTTTATAAGGAGAAAGCAAACCAATGAAAAAAAGAAATCTTTTCGTAACGGTTATACTGGCACTTGCGTTGAGCTTTACCGCACTCGCGGCATGCGGCGAAACGACCGATAACGGCGGGGGGGGGACTGAGCCTACGCCCGAGCCTGCACCTGCGCCGGCGCCGGCACCTGCGGCGACTTACGACGCGGACGAGGTCCTTGCGACGCTTCAGGGCGCGCTGGCAGTCGACGCGACGCTTTACGCGAAAGCGGTAAACGTCGAGGATTCTTCGGTGGCGAGCGAAACCACTACCGAAACCGACGCATACATTTCATCCGACGAGTACTATATCGCCACCAGGTATGACGAGAACACCCGCGTGGTAGGACAGTACTTCAAGAACGAAGCGGGCAACGTCAGCACCAAAAAGGTTGACAAGGCAAACACGCTGATCGAAACCGAAGTACAGTTCAAGAACGCCGATAATACCACGAGTCCCCGCGAATTTTCCAAGACCTACGTCAATCCGTTTACATTCGTAACTACTGCCGATATGACGCAGAACGACAAGGAAGTCACGATCAACGCAAAAGTCGAAGTCGGCGCGATAACGTTCGGCACCGCGCTCGATTCCATGTTTGCCACGTTGGAGGAAGAGGCGCGCGACATCACCGTCAAACTCGACGACGAGTTCAAGCCCGTCGCGATCGAGTTCACCGCAGAGGCGCTTAACAAAAAATCCGGCAGAAAGACATACAATTATACCTACAAGTACACCGGCAATCTCGTGACGAAAGACGCGATTAACGTTCCCGAGTATCCGTGCCCGGCAAAAGGCGACAAGGCGTTGCTTAAAACCGCGCTCGACAAAATGGCGGCGAACAACTTCAGTTTCGTCAAGTACAGCGCGGCATACAAAAACGGCGAAGAAGCCGTTATGCACGGCGTCGTGACGCCCGAATGCGCATGGGCGATAAGTTCCGCCGCGGCGTTCGGATATCTTAACGATCCCAAATCCGGGAACCTCGTCGAAGTCGACCTTACCGAAGATAAGGACGGCAAAAAGATTCTGAAAGGCAACGGCAACGAATGGGAAGGCGAAACTCTTGCCGGCATGAAACTCACGAAAGGCGGTTTCAGCGTCGACGTGTTCCGTCAGATCGACGACAACAAGTACGCGCTTATCCCCGGCGAATACGCAATCGGCGACCTTATTCCCGACGGCATGTTCGAACTTATGTCCATGTCCTCGGATATCGTGTTCACCATCAACGAAAATCCGTTTACCGTAACTTATACCTACAAGGCACCCGTCTTTATGAGCAGCAATCTCAATACGATTACCGTTACGTTGTCCGATTTCGGCACCGCGGAACTCGGTTATAACCTTGCTACCGATTACGTCGAATACAGCGTGACGAAGTGGTCGGACATCAGCGACGAGTTTACTTACGGCGGAATCTTCGGCTTTGACGCGGACATCGATAAAGATATTCCGTTCTTCGAGACCGCAAAAGGCAAATTCACGAAGTTCCAGGATATGTTCGGCGAGTATTCTACCGATATTACCGGTTACACCGCCGACGAAGTGACCGCATACAAGGCAAAACTCGTTGCGGCAGGCTGGACGGAAGAAACGGGAACTGATGCGTTCGGCGGCGAAAACAAATTCTACGTCAACGCGACAAAGACTATCAAACTCACTCTTACCGACAACTTCGGCTCGTCTTTGACGCTCGGACTTTCGGTCTACGAAGCACCGTCTGCGCAGGCTTAAACACAGAAGGTTACTCATCTAACCCGGACTTATAAAAACCGGACTGCTTATTTTCGGGCAGCCCGGTTTTTTATATGGTTTTATAGAGGTAAATTACCTGTTCCGACAGGGGGATTCCACGTCGTGAGGCATAGCCTCTTGGGCATCGAGGCAATGCCTTACTCCTCTGAATGACGAGGTAGCCCGAAAACTGCGCGTTCGATTTTAAATTATAAGTGAAGCATTTAAATTATAACGTGAAGCAAAACTGCTATAACGTCATTCAGAGCGCGTTTCCGCGCGTGGAATCCCCCGCATGGAGCGGATAATAATCTTTATAATTCACCGTCATTTATAATATAGCATCCGCATAGTCCCTTTTCCTTGACAAAACGGGGACAAAAGTTATAAAATTAAAAGGTACACGTGAGTTTAACAAATCGTGTACAACTTTACGGTAAAACAAGGTCGCGAGGGAAGCGGCTATGAAAAAAGAAGGAGAGAACACATGAACGACATTCAACAGTTGACGGTCGACGCGATCCGCGTATTATCCGCAGAGGCGATCGACAAGGCTAACAGCGGACACCCGGGGCTTCCGCTCGGTTGCGCGGCGATAGGATACACGCTGTTTGCGGACAACCTCGTCCACAACCCGAAGAACCCGTCCTTTTTCAACCGCGACCGCTTTGTCCTCAGCGCAGGACACGGATCCGCGCTTTTGTACACGCTGTTGCACCTTTTCGGTTACGGCGTGACGATAGAGGATCTTAAAAACTTCCGCCAGTTCGGTTCGCGCACTCCGGGACATCCGGAGGTCGGGCATACCCCGGGCGTGGAAACCTCGACCGGTCCTTTGGGACAGGGCATCGCCAACGCGGTGGGTTTCGCGGTAGCCGAGACCATGCTGGCGGCGCGCTTTAACAAGCCCGACTTTAAACTCGTCGACCATTATACCTACGCGCTTTGCGGCGACGGTTGCATGATGGAAGGCATCGAGAGCGAAGCGGCTTCGCTCGCCGGCACCTGGAAACTCGGCAAACTCATCGTGCTTTACGACAGCAACCATATCACGATCGAGGGCGACACCGACGCGGCGTTCACCGAGAACGTGGGCAAGCGTCACGAGGCGCAGGGCTGGCAGGTAATCAAGGTTACCGACGGCGACGACATAGACGTCATCAACAAGGCGATCAGGCGCGCGAAGAAAGAAACGACCAAACCGTCGCTCATCATCATCAACACCGTCATCGGTCACGGCTCGGCGAAAGCGGGCAGCGCGGACAGCCACGGCGCGCCGCTCGGCACCGAAGTCACCGAAAAAATGAAAAAGGACATGGGTTACGATTACCCGCCGTTCACCGTGCCCGAGGAAGTCTATCGCCATATCGCCAGCCGTCAGCGTCGTTTCTCCGGCTACGAGAGAAAATGGAAACGCGTCGTCAAGGCTTACAAAGAGAAGTATCCCGAGGATTACCGCGCGTTCGAAGCGGTGGTCAAGCGCGAAATGCCCGACTTTATCCACGACGAAGTACTGTGGACCGCAGCCGAAAAACCCGAGGCAACCCGCGTGTCGGGCGGCAAAGTTCTTAACGCGATCGCGGCGAAGATCCCGTATATCGTCGGCGGCGCGGCGGATCTTGCTCCGTCCACCAAGACATATATGAAAGGCGCGGGCGATTATTCCGCGGCAGACCGTGCGGGAAGAAACATGCACTTCGGTATCCGCGAACACGCGATGAGCGCGATCTCCAACGGCATGCAACTCCACGGCGGCTTGCAGACCTATTGCTCGACCTTCTTCGTGTTCTCCGATTATATGAAGAACGCCATGCGCATGAGCGCGCTCATGAAACTGCCGGTAATGTATATCCTTACTCACGACAGTATCGGCGTGGGCGAGGACGGTCCCACGCACGAGCCTGTCGAACAGCTCGCCGCGCTCCGTACAATGCCCAACATGCACGTGTTCCGTCCGGCGGACTACCGCGAAACCGTCGCCGCTTACGTCAGCGCGCTTTCCTCGAAATGCCCGACTTCGATCGTGCTTTCCCGCCAGAACCTTGTCCAGTTAGACAAGAGCGGCAAGGACGCGCTCAAAGGCGGCTATGTCGCATCCGATTGCGCGGGCGTACCCGACCTTATCCTTATCGCTACCGGCAGCGAACTCGGCGTCACGCTCGAGGCAAAAGACAAACTCGAGGCGGAAGGAGTCAAAGTCCGCGTGGTATCCATGCCTTGCTGCGAACTCTTCGACGAGCAGTCGGACAGTTATCGCGAAACCGTTCTGCCGTCGTTTGTCCGCGCGAGAGTGGCGGTGGAAGCGGGTTGCACTTCGACCTGGTACAAGTATGTCGGTCTTGACGGCGCGGTAGTGGGCATCGACACGTTCGGCGCGTCCGCTCCGGCTTCGGTGCTTATGAAACATTTCGGTTTCACCGCCGACAACGTCACCGCCGTAGCCAAGTCCGTACTCAAAAAATAATAACGCAGCCCCGGGGGAAGCGGCGTTTACCGCTTTCCCGCTTGCGTCACGGAGAAATCATGACATCGCGCTTTTTCGCATTTCTGTCAAGAATGAAATATATCGACCGATGGGGACTGATGCGCTGCACCACGAAAGAGAACGTCGCCGAACACAGCCTGTTCGCGACGTGGGTGGCGCACGCCCTCGCGGTGATAGAAAACAAGTACTTCGGCGGTACGTTCGATACTTATAAAATCGGCATGATCGCCGCCTATCACGAAGCCGGCGAAGTCATCACGGGCGACATGCCCACGCCCATCAAGTACTTTTCGCCCGAGATTAACGCCGCCTATAAAAAGGTGGAAAAGGTCGCCGAGGACAGAATTTTAGGGACTTTGCCCGATGATCTTGCGGGCGATTTTGCCGCGCTCGTGCAGCCTGGCGGCGAGGAAAAGAAACTCGTAAAATACGCCGACAAACTCACCGCATATATACAATGCGTGGAAGAGATCGCGACGCGCAACGCAGAGTTCAAAAAGGCGAGCGAGTCGATTTATCGCGAACTGAAAGGATTCGGGTCGAAATCCGTCGAGTATTTTCTCGACACTTTCGTCGAAGCCTACAAACTTTCTCTCGACGAACTTTCCGTGACCGACTGAACAATATAATAAGGATAAATTCTTAGTTCCATGTATGGGATTACACGAAACGAGCGGACGCATTTTGTGTTCGCTCGTTTTTCTGCATGACGGTAAAAAACGGGAACTGACATTCGATTTTAAATAATAACGCGCAGCCCAACGGCTACCGCGTCATTCAGAGAAAGAGGTCATTGCCCCGACTTACAGGGCAATGACCTTCTTTCGTGGAATTTCCCCGTATGGAACGAGTAATAAACCTGATAAAAGCCGACTGAATTTTCGTATCTTGCTATAAAAACCGCGGGAGCGGCGCAACCTAATCGTATATATGAAAAGAGCGGACGACATACTCCGGAGTTTCGCAACGCCGGAAATCATAGTGAAACGCAAGTTCGGGATCAAAAACCGCGACGGGGTGATGCTGTACAATCCCGACCTTACCGACAGTTTGCTCGCGGGACAAATCGTGCGGGCGCTTGAGCGTTGCGACGAGAAAAATCCGACAATCGGAACGCTGCTCGAATCGGTGGTGTACATTGCCGAAAGCAAAATAACCGGAGATGTCGCCGAGGCGGGAAAGTCGCTGCTGACCGGCGACGCGGCGGTGATCGCGGACGGCGTGGACGGATTTTTGATATGCTCGATACGTAAATGGGACAAGCGCGCGATCGCGGAGCCGCCCACTTCGACCGTTATGCGCGGTCCGCGAGAAGGCTTTATCGAGGATATAAAAACAAATCTGTCGCTTATCGAGCGAAGACTGAAATCTCCCGCGCTCGCAGTCGAAAAAATGACGATAGGCAGGCTTTCGCAGACGGCGGTGGCGATCGTGTATCTCGGCAATGTCGCCGCTCCCGCGGTAGTGAACGCCGTCCGGGAAAAACTGGGAAAAATCGACATAGATGCGCCGACCGACAGTCACTATATCCAACCGTATCTCGAGGAACGACCGTTTTCTATATTCCATCAGACCGGAGTGACCGAAAAGCCGGACATCGTGACGGCGAAACTTCTCGAAGGCAGGGTGGCGATAGTGGTCGACGGCTCGCCCATGGTCATTACGGTGCCGTTCATGGCGATCGAGGACTACCAGTCGAGCGAGGACTATTACGAACGCCCGTCGCTCGCGACGTTCTTGCGTATCCTGCGTTTCGTGTCGATCTTCTTCGCGGTGCTGCTGCCGGGACTGTACGTCGCGCTTCAGGAATACCATTACAGCGTGATTCCGCTGCGGTTTCTCATCACCGTCATGACCGCCGTCAACGGTATACCGCTGCCGCCGCTGCTCGAAATACTGTTCGTTATTCTCTTGTTCGAGGTCATAAGGGAAGCGAGTGTGCGCATGCCGCGAGCGGTGGGCATGGCGATGAGCATAGTGGGCGCGCTGGTGCTGGGCGATACGGCGGTGAAAGCAGGCATTATAAGTTCGCCGGCAGTCATGATCACCGCGCTCAGTTCCATCGCGCTGTACGTCGCGCCCAATCAGGAAGGCACGCTCACGCTGCTCCGCGTCGCGTTCACGGCTCTCGGCGGTCTGGGCGGCATGTACTTCATGCTGGTAGGCATAATGTACCTCGTGCTGTATCTTTGCTCGCTGGGCGGTTTCGGCACGCCGTACCTCGCGCCGTTTGCGCCGCTGATACCGGGCGATCTCAAAGACTCGTTCTACCGGGCGTCGCTGCTCCGCATGAACGAACGCCCGCGGTCGATCGGAAACGTGAATCCGCACCGGCAAAAGGAGGAAAAATGACGGGAAAACAAATCTCGACGCGGCAGTTCGTCGTGGTACAGTTTCTTATTTCGCTTGCGGTCAAAATGTTCATGCTGCCCGCGTTGATGCTGCGCGTGGTGGGCAAGGATAGTTATATCGTAATGCTGCTGTGGATAGCGTTCGAGTTTATCGACCTCACGTTTGTGCTGATGCTTGCCCGAAGAAACCCCGACAAGACCATGTACGACATTCTTGCCGACGCGTTCGGCAAAGTGATCTCGCGCGTCATAGTCGGCGTGTTCACGCTGTTCGTCGCGTTCAAAGGCTTGCTCGTCCTCGGCGAATTGAAAACGTTTTTCATCGTCACAATGTACGCCGACATCAACTGGTTCGTAATGTTGCTGCCGCTGATGGCACTGCTTTGCGCGTTCGGTCTGCGCTCTCTCCGCTCGATCGGGAGAACGTCGGAAATCATGGCTCCCGTCATCGTCGTCAGTACGCTCGTGCTCAGCGGCTTGCTTCTCGGCGATATCGAGTTCGATAATCTCCTGCCGTTTATGGAGAACGGCTTCGCGCCCGTGAAAAAAGGCTTGCTCACGTTTCCCATGTGGTTCGGCGACGTGTCGTTTTTGCTCATGTTTCTCGGCAACATCAGGATAGACCGCGGCTTTATATGGAAATCATACCTGTCGAAACTCGTGGCGAGCGCGTTGGTTATGCTGTTTTCGGTCACGCTGTTTTCGACCTACGCCAACGTGTCCACGCTCATCGACTACGGCAACAACGTGAGCAACATGACGCAACTCAGCATGGGCGCGCAGGACAACGGGCGGTTCGACCTTATGTTTTACTGTATCTGGCTGTTTACCGTTTTTATAAAACTCGCGTTGATTTTCTATTTTTTTACGCGCAACCTCGGCTTTATCGCGGGCACGCGCAACAACTATCTCACGTCGCTGATCTGCGCCGCCGTCTGGTATATTCTGTCGGCGTTCGTGCTGAAAAACGAAAACATATCGTACCTGTTTTTTACCGGTCCCGTCAAGTACGCGCTCTGCCCGGTCGCGTTCGCGATGCCGCTTCTTTTGTACGTCACCGCGCTCGTTAAGTACCGCCCGAATTATCCGCAAATACCGGTAAAAAAGGAGAAGAAATCCGATGGACGCAAGAAACCCAAAGAACAAAGAACGCCTGCTCAGGGTTTATAAAGTCCTGATCGCGCTGTTCGTTATCGTACTGGTGCTTTTGCCGCGGAGCGTGACCAGCATGCCCGAGATCGAAACCAAATTACTGCTCACCGTCATGGGGCTGGACAAGACCGAAAACGGCTACCGCGTTTCCGCCGCCGCAGTCATGCCCGCCGAGAGTCAGAACGGATCCACGACGCGCACGGACATCGAGTCGGAAGAAGTTTCGGTGAGCGCGGCTCTCGAAAAACTCAGTCTGAAAATGGGCAAACGACTGGAACTGGGACTGTGCGGCGTGGTGGTCGTGGGCGACACGTTCGGCGACGAAAGCCTGCTGCCGCATCTTAAATATTTACTCTCGTCAGGCAAGATTATCCCCGGCGCGTACCTGATTTTTGCAGACGGCATGCCTGCGAAAAAAGCGATAGAAATGTCCAACGCGCTGTCGGAAGCGAGCAGCAACGGCTTGTCTACGCTCGTCGAGCACAACGCGCTCAATACCCACATGTCGACGATCACGCTGCTCAAATTTTTGTCCGACACGGCTTCGGTGACGAACTGCGCGTATATGCCCATTCTCGAAATCGGCGAAAAGGAGCAGGAGTTCGGCGGCAGCGGTTCGGGCGAGGGTTCTCAAAGCGGCTCGGGCGGAACGAGCGGCTCGGGACAGTCCGGCACCGCCGAGATCGAGCAGATAAACCGCATCGCGATCTACAAAAACGGCGTGAAAACGGGAGCGTTCGATCCCGTGGAAACGCGCGGCTACGACTGGACGGACAAGAACAACACACAGGGACTGGTGACGGTCAAAAACTTTACGGCGGGAGGAATAGAGGCGGGCGAAGTCTATTGCCAGCTGATCGACAAACGCGTGAATATCGATGTCGGCTTCGACGACGGCGTACCCACCGCAAAGGTCAAAGTCGACGCGCTGATGAAATTCGAGGAGCGTTACAAGTTAAGCGACCTGAATAAATACGCCGGCGTGAGCGAAAAGGAACTCGGCGAGCGGATGAAAGAACAGTTCGCCGAAAAAATCAAAAGCAATATCGAAAGCGCGGTGAAAGCGATGAAACGGCTCGACGCGGACGTCAGCGGTTTCACCGACAGGCTGTACAGATTCAGAAATAAGGAATACAATGCCTATAAAAACAAGAAAAACCTTCTTAGTAATCTTGCGGTTACTGTCGAAGTCAACGTAAAGTTCAGATAACCAAAAAACGCTCTTTATAAACAAGAGCGTTTTTCGTTTATGGTTTTCCGGCGGTTTTCCGCGATTTTATCTTATTTTAAGCAGTACGTCCGAGGCGGCGGCGATGCCTTTGCCTTCGCCCGTCACGCCCAGTTTTTCGGTAGTGGTAGCGGAAACGTTGACGTTAACTTTGTCGATGCCCAGCGCGTTTGCCAGAGTTTCGCGCATGGCGGGCACGAACGAAGCGAGTTTCGGTTTTTCGGCGATTATGCACACCGAAACGTTGATTATCTCGAATCCCGACGCGCGGCGCACGACTTCGCGCAGCAGTCCGATGCTGTCCGCGCCCTCAAACGCCGGATCGGTGTCGGGGAAGAGTACGCCTATGTCGGGCAATCCTGCCGCCGAAAGTATCGCGTCCATCACGGCATGAACGGGCGCGTCCGCGTCGGAGTGACCGAGCAAGCCTTTTTCGTAAGGCACGGTCACGCCGCACAGCACCAGTTTTCTGCCTTCTTCCAGCCGGTGCACGTCGAACCCGAAACCTATTCTGTACGCGTCGTTAAGCCCCGCGAAATCGCGGTAGGACGTGAGTTTTACGTTTGACGGATCGCCTTTCGAGAGAGTGCAGTCGTAACCCGCGAGAGAATATACTTCGCTGTCGTCGGCGTAATTGCCCGCGATTTTGGAATACGCGTCACGGATCTCGGAAAAGCGGAACGACTGCGGCGTCTGGATCACGAACGCCGAATCCCGGTTAAGAGGCACGAGCTTGCCGTCTTTCAGTATTTTCAGCGCGTTCACGGACCTGATCGCGGCGATGCCGCTGCCGGTTTTTATCGCGCTTTGTACGCTGTCGTCGATAACTTCGCCCGTCACGAACGGTCGCGCTCCGTCGTGAATAATAACTATATCGGTGCTGCCGACGTGTTTCAGCGCGTTACGCACGCTTTCGGTGCGCGTGGAACCGCCCGTCACGAACTCCGCGTTCGGGTGGCGGATAAGTCCGCGCATCGCCGGCTCGTCGGCTGCCGTGCAAACGACGATAAGGCGATCGAACCGCGCGAATTTTTCCGCCGTTCTCGCCGCTACCGTGGTGTCGGACAGTCCGTGCAAAACCTTGTTATAACCCAGTTGCGCCCGGGTGCCGCTGCCGGCGCAAAGCAATATCGCCGTGATTTCAGGCAATGATTTCATACATCAACCCCGCTTCGGCTTTGCTCGCTTTTTCGTTGAGATCCAGCACGCGGAAACGCAAAGTAGACGAGCCGAACTCGATCGACACTTCGTCGCCGATTTTAAGTTTGGTGCCCGGCTTTGCCTCTCTGCCGTTCACCCGGACTTTTCCGCTCGAAGCCGCTTCCGCCGCGACCGTGCGCCGTTTTAATATTCTCGATACTTTCAAAAATTTGTCTAATCTCATCGTCAATCCTTTATTATGTCGGCAAGTTTAACGTCGGCGGCTTTGATAAGGTCCGCGGGCGAAGTTTCCGTCATCAGTCCCGGGCGGCCTGCGCTGTACACGACGGTAGGCTGCTCGGCGATCCCGAAATACGCGGTCGTGCGGAACTTCTTTTTCATGCCGATAGGGGAGCAACCGCCGCGAATATATCCCGTCGCGGGCAACAGTTCTTTAAGGTGCAGCGGCTCGACGTTCTTTTCGCCCACGGCAGCCGCGCACTTTTTCAGGTCGAGTTCGCGGTTTACCGGCAGCATGAAAACGTAATGTTCGCCGCTTTTGCCTTTTGTCACTATCGTCTTGTACACGCGCTCGGCCGGCAGTCCCACCTTGACGGGCGCGGACTCTTCGTCGATGCCGACGTAGTTTTCGGGATCGACCTCGAAGGAATGCACGACGTAACTGATCTTCGATTTGTCCAGCACGCGCAGGACGTTGGTCTTTTCTTCTTTCATATTTTCACTCCGGAAAGTGCGTTTAAGCCGTCCGCAGCCGGGCTTAAAACTCGTAATCGACCGCGTGACGCTCGGCGCGAATGGACTTGCACAGCGACGAAACCGCAATGTGGCGCGGATCGTTCTTGTACGCGTTCAGGTCCTCGTAATTGTCGAAAGTCGCCGTAAGCACCGCGTCGCAATCGTTGCCCGCCGCTTCGTTCGCCGCGACTTCGACCGACCTCAAAACCTCGATCTGCCCGTAAAGCCCGGCGAGTTTATCCAAAAATTCGCGCGCTTCTTTCTCTTTTCCGGGCAGGAATTTCCACATTACTATATGTTTTACCATTTCGGTTCACCTCGGTTTTTTATAAGTATATCACGGAAAACCGAAAAGGTCAATTACTTACCGCTTTTGCCCGTCGCCGCCGACTTTGTTTTTTATGAGAAAAAACCGCAACCGAATATTTTTTTACGCATTTTGCGGTTCAGACGTTTGACATTTATCCGAAATCGGAGTATAATCTTGTTCAATAGTCCGATTTCGGAGGGTGCACAATGAAAACAGAGTATTTACCGTTGCAGGCGGCATATTACCGCACGGAAAAAGAGTGGAGCAGTATATACAGAAAGTACGCGGCGAAAAAGGGCGTGCCCGAGTCGCGGTTTCAGATAATGTATTCGGTGTACGTCGAGGACGGCGGTATTACGCAATCGGACGTTTGCGATATGTGGGGCGTACCGCTTCAGACTATCAATACATGTCTTAAACAGATGGAAAAAGAGGGTATTATCGCATTGTGCGTGGACGGCGATAACCGCAGAAAAAAACATATACGGCTCACTCCCGAGGGAGAGAAGACCGCCGCCGAACTCGTCGAGCCGGTCATGCAGGCTGAAAACGCTTCGTTTTCCGCGCTCACGCCCGACGAGCAGGCGCAGTTGCTGGAACTGACGAAACGCCAGCTGAAAGTGCTGAAAGAGTTCGTGGGCGAATCCTGAGATTCGGCTTATATTATATAAAGAAGATTACCGCCAAGTTACTGCAAGGAGAATATTTTAACTTATGAAATTGATTTTACGGTTTTTGAAACCGCATACAGGGTTATGTATAGCCGCAACGCTGTTGATGGCTGCCGACATGGTGGGAATGATGCTGATTCCCACGTTTGCGGCGGATATGATGAACGGCGGCGCGGCGGGAGCGACGCTTGACGAACTGGTACTGACGGCGATAAAAATGGGCGTTGCCGCGCTTATCGCGGTGGTCGGCGCGATTATCGGCGGCTGGGTGTGCGCGAGATTGTCGGCAAAAGTCGGCGCGGATATACGCAAGGCGATCTACGAAAAGACGCTCGATCTGTCCGTGTACGATTTTCAGACGTTCGGCACCGCGTCTATGACCACGCGTACCGTTTCCGACATCGCGAATATTCAGTTCGCGGTCGTCGGTATTTTCCAGATGATGTTGCCCGTGCCCGTCGTTTTCGTCGCGGCGGTCGTGCTCACGTTCCGTCAGGATCTTATGGCGGGACTGATACTGCTGGGCGCGCTGGCAATCATCGTTATCGTCGCGTTGCTTATATTAAAAGGCGCGTCGCCGCTTTTCAGGAAGTTGCAAAAACTGCTGGACGGAATGAGCACCGTGCTGCTCGAAAACGTCACGGGAGTGCGCGTCGTCCGCGCATTCAACAAACAGGAACGCGAAACCGAAAGGCTGAATTCGGCGTTCGCCGAGTATAAGACGACTTCTGTCAAAGCGAATAAAATGTTCGCGGGGCTTGACGGACTGGTTAATCTCGTGATCAATCTTTTCGTCGTGGTCATCTACTGGATCGCCGGCGGCAGGATCGCCGCGGGAGCGTACGGAGTGGGCAACATTACGGCGATTATCGAATACGCGATCATGGCGATGTTCAGCGTGTACATGGCGCAGTTCGTCATTTTGTCGATACCGCGCGCGTCGGAGTGCGCGAGAAGGCTGAACGAAGTGCTTTCGTTCAGACCGCAAATCGCGGACAAGACCGAAACGCCGGTCGAACTTGCCGACGCCGACGAAGTGATGACGTTCGAGAACGTGTCGTTCCGTTATGCCGATTCCGACGAGAACGCGCTCGAAAACCTGAACTTCGTTTGCAAAAAAGGCGCAGTGACCGCAATAATCGGCGGCACCGGCAGCGGCAAATCGACCGTTGCGTCGCTGATGCTGCGGTTCAACGACGTAACAAACGGGCGCATTACGCTGGGCGGCACGGACGTGCGCGACATGCCGCAATCGCAACTTCGCGACAACGTGTCCTACGTCCAGCAAAAAGCATGGCTTTTCAGCGGCACCATAGCCGACAACCTGCGTTACGGCAAAAAGGACGCCACGGACGAAGAACTCATGCACGCGCTGGACGTGGCGCAGGCGGGAGATTTCGTGCGCGCGCTGCCGGACGGACTTAATTCGTTCGTTGCTCAGGGCGGTACGAACTTCTCGGGCGGACAAAAGCAAAGACTGTCTATCGCCCGCGCAATCGTGAAAGATCCGCAGCTTTACATATTCGACGACAGTTTTTCCGCGCTCGACTTTAGGACCGACGCCGAACTCAGAAAAGCGCTGCTAAAAGAGAAGAGCGACAAGGCGATGGTGATAATCGCGCAGAGAATCAGTTCGATCCGTCACGCCGACGAGATCATCGTGCTCGACGGCGGCAAGCCGGCGGGGAAAGGCAAGCACGAGGAACTTCTGAAAAACTGCGCGGTGTACGCCGAAATTTACGAATCCCAGACAAAGGAGGTGGAGCAGAGATGAGCAAGAAAGAAAAGAAAAAAGTTGCCGCCGCGGAAAAAGACGCGCCGAAACACGCGCTGAGGACGGCAAAAAGACTTTTCGGACAACTTAAAAACCAGAGATTGCGCCTGATACTCGTTATTGCGTGCGTAATAGTCACTACCGCGCTCAATATCCTTACGCCTTATTACAGTGCGGGCGTGATCGATTCGATGGTCGAAGCGGTAAAAAACTATGTCGACGCGGACGAGAAGTTTGCGATTGCGTGGGATCCGCTCGGACTTCAACTCACGGTAATTACGGTGATGTATGCGTTGCTCATCGCCTTCACGTTTATCCAGTCGTTTCTGATGGCGAACGTCGCCGAAACGCTGATACTGACGCTGAGAAACCGGATCGGCGAAAAGATTCACAAACTGCCCTTGAAATTCTTTGACGGCAACAAGCCGGGCGAAATACTTTCGAGAGTGACGAGCGACCTCGACAAGATATCCGAGACGTTGCAGACCGGACTGCTCCGTTTCATTTCGTCGATAGGCACGATCATCGGCGCGTTCGCGTTCATGTTCTATTTCAGCCGGCAACTGACGCTCATTTTCATCGCGTTCACCGTGATCAGTTTCGTCGTTACCATAATAGTCGCCGGCAAAAATCTCGAACTCTCCGCCGTAAGGCAGGAAAAAGTCGCGGTGCTGACGGGACTTGCCGAAGAATACTACACGGGGCGCAACGTTATCCGCGCGTATAACAACGAGGCGGCGAGCGCGGCGAAGATGAACGAAGCCGTCGACGAGGTTGCGATCGCCAACGAAAAAGCCGATTTTCTCACCAACAGCGTCAACCCCGGCATCAGGTTTTTGTCGCGTCTGTCCCAGGCCGTGATACTTCTCATCGGGTGCCGGGCGATGTTGAACGGCGGCATGACTATCGGCGGACTTCAGGCGTATTTCCAGTACATGGGCATGTGCGCCGAGCCGCTCACGCAGGCTTCGTACATGATCAACTCGCTGCAATCGGCGTTCGCGTCGGCGGAAAGAACGTTCGAGTTTCTGGACGAAACGGAAGAAGTCCCAGACGCGGCTTGTCCGGTCGCGCTCGACAGGGCAAAGGGCATCATCGCGTTCGAGAACGTCGGTTTCGGTTATACGCCCGGCAACCTGTTGATGAAAAACATAGATTTCACGGCGATGCAGGGACAAAAGATAGCGATCGTCGGCGCGACCGGCGCGGGCAAAACCACGCTCGTCAATCTTCTCATGCGGTTTTACGAAGTGAACGGCGGCAGAATTACGCTTGACGGTATTCCGACTACCGACCTTACGAGAAAGACGCTTCGCGGCAATTTCGGCATGGTCTTGCAGGATACTTGGTTGTTTGACGGCACCATTGCCGAAAACATCGCCTACGGCAAGGAAAACGCCACGCGCGAAGAGATTGAAAACGCGGCGAAAATGGCAAGAATCCACGACTTTATCAAATCCATGCCGCACGGCTATGACACCGTTCTCGCGGGCGACGCGGCAAACATTTCGGTGGGACAACGCCAGCTTCTCACGATCGCCAGGGTGTTTCTTTGCGATCCGCCCGTGCTGATCCTCGACGAAGCCACTTCCAGCGTCGACACGCGTACCGAAGCGGAAATCGGCAAGGCAATGTCGTCGCTCATGAGCGGCAGAACCTCGTTTGTCATCGCGCACCGTCTGTCCACGATCCGCGACGCCGACAGTATCCTGTTTATGGATCACGGCACCGTGATCGAACAGGGAAGTCACACCGAATTGCTGGCAAAGGGCGGTGCCTACGCGTCGCTTTACAACAGCCAGTTCGAGTAAGATAGGATAATTTAATAGGATAATACGACTCTCATAGTATGGGATTCCACGAGAAAAAGGCAATTGCCCCGAAAAAGTAGGGCAATTGCCTTTTTCTCTCTGAATGACGGTTAAAAACGTGTGATTCTCGTTCAATTTTAAAATGTAATGCGAAGCCGAACTTTTACCACGTCATTCAGAGGAGCAACGCTATTGCCACAGTATGGCAATAGCGTTGCGACGTGGAATCCCCGACATGGAACAAGTATTTATCTTTATTTTATTTTCAAAAGGCAAAAGAAAAAACCCCGAACGCATCGGGGTTTGGTAGGAGTGAGTGGACTCGAACCACCGACCCCCACCTTATCAGGGTGGTGCTCTAACCGGCTGAGCTACACTCCTATAACGCTGTCGATCATCGTTTCCCGGTCCGTCTGAAAACGGAAGGAGAATCGTGGTGGAGGTAAACGGGTTCGAACCGTTGACCCCCTGCTTGCAGGGCAGGTGCTCTACCAGCTGAGCTATACCCCCACGACTGAACCGACAGCCTATACATAATATCAAATAGCGAGAATTTTGTCAAATAAAAAACGCGAAATTTTTATAAAAAACGCAAATTTTTTTCGGAAAGGACTTGTCTTTCGGCGATACTTTTGTTTGATCTGCGCCGCAAATCGGGTTTCGTTCGACGTTTTGCCGCGGTTTCAGTCTTTTTTATCGGCGTAAAGCGGGTTTACCGACATTCTCCAGTCGAGTTCGCCGCGGTCTACCGCCGTCAGCATCACGGTAGAACTCGCCATGTTGGTTGCGAGCGGAATATTCTGTACGTCGCAAAGGCGCAGAAGAGCGGACACGTCCGGCTCGTGCGGCTGAGCGGTGAGAGGATCGCGCAGGAATATCACGAGGTCGAGTTCGTTCGCCGCGATCATCGCGCCGATTTGCTGATCGCCGCCAAGCGGACCGCTTTTCATGCGGATAATATTCAGTCCCGTTTCGCCCATGACGAGCGTGCCGGTAGTGCCGGTCGCGAAAAGCGTGTGTTTTTTCAGCACGTCTTTGTATCTGATCGCCAGCGAAATCATATCGTTCTTTTTCTTGTCGTGTGCGATAAGCGCGATGTTCATTTGCTTTCTCCTTGAAGTAAAATTAAGTTATTGCCGGATAGTATTACGGAAAGAACTAATCCTTTTCGCCCGACGGGGGATCGAGTGCAACGCCGCGGGCAACGGCAACCGTCTTGACGGGATAGCCGGTTTCGTCGAATTCGATTTTCTGCAAGTTCATATAGCGGGGCGCGGGTTTCGTTTCGGCGTTATGTTCTTTCATCGCGTGATAGCAGCACCACAGTTGGGTGCCGTCGGGCGAGCGGAAGAACGAAGCGTGGCCGGGACCGAACGCGCCGTCGGATTTAGTGAGTATCGGTTCGGAGTGCTTGATCCACGCGGATTCGGAAACGTAGTCGCCTCCGACGTATTCGAGTACGCCCAGACAGTAATCGTCCGACCAGCAGCCGTTAGCGGAGTAGATAATGAACAGCCGTCCTTTGTTTTCCACAAAGAACGCGCCTTCGACGATTGTCCAGCCGCCACAGTACGGCGGAACGGTTTCCCACGGGTATTCCGCACGCGCGATCCTTGCGATTTTTTCGCCGAGTTTGTCGGGCGCGTCGAGATAAGCGATTTCCAGTACCTGATGCCCGGGCGTGAGGCGCGAGAAACAGATAAGTTGCCGCTTGTCGGGGAGAGTATAAACGGTAGGATCGATAGCCCACACGGACTTGTCGCCCAGAATCCCCGCAAACTCGAATCCGTCGAACGGATCAAAAGTCAGCGACCGCAACACGAACAGGTGTTTTTCCTGCGTTTCGGGATTTGTAACGCCGCTCGTGTAAATGTAGAATTTACCGTCGGGCGCTTCGTGCATTTCCGGCGCCCACACGCAACCGAAAATCGTCTTGTTGTCGATGCGGTAAACCACCGTAAGTTCGCCGTCCGCTATCGTCGCGGCATGGCGCGAACGCCGTATTTCCACGCGGTCGCCGCGCGTGCACAGCGTGTAATAGTATCCGGTGCGCGAGCAGTAAGTCATGAACGGATCCGCCCAGTCGACTTTCGATACGGGATTGACGATTTTAATCATTTTTTCTCCTTATACAATTATCTTCAAAGCGACTTTAGTTGCGGTCGACGGTGATTTTTTTATACGCGCCGCCGTCAAGCGTTTTCCGCTCGCCGCACGCAAGTCCGATCGTTTCGCCGTCTGCGCAAACCGCTGTTTTCGCAAGGTCGTCAAAGCGGAAAAACGGTTCGCCCGGCAGTACGTCGCGGCTTAAATCCCGTCGGAAGTTCTCGAAACCCACGCCGCGGCAGTTGCTTTCGATCACGCACAGCGGAGTATCTTTATCGCGTGTTTTCCACAATAAGACGTTCTTAAATCTGACATTTTCGATATGTCCCACGCCGTCGGGATAGTTCGCGGGATCGAAAATGCGGTCGCCCGCATAGCGCGTCGCGTCGAAGTTCAGTCCCATTTCGCGCACGCCCGCGGCGAGATTGTTTATCGTCACGTTGCGTATGGGTGCTTCCACGCTGAGCATGCGCACCGCCGTCCAGCAGTTTTCGGCGATCACGTTATCTACCGTTATATCGGAAATTTCCTCGGGGAAGAGGTAGTGGTTGTGGCGGTAGTCGAAGGCGTCGTCGGCGTTGAACGCGATAAGGTCGTCGTTGGTTGCTCCGTTTTCGGCGATAATGTTTCTTATCACGCCGCGGCTGCAACCGCCGCCCACGTGAATACCGTCCTGACAAAGCGACTTGTTCTCGTCGGATATAACCACGTTTTCAATCGTAAAGTCGGTAACTCTGCTCAGAATAAAATGATAGGTTTCGGAATTTTTGACCGTTACGTTCGATATGTGCAAACCGCTCACGCCGTAAAATCCCACAAGCACGCCCGTGCAAGGACCGTGCCGCCAGTCGTCGCGCGCGTTGGACGCGTTGTTGCCGTCCCACACGCCGCCCTCGATCGAAATATTGCGGCTGACCGGTTCGTTGTAATCGTTACTTACGCACGCGCGGTAATCGTCACCCGTAAAGCAACCGTCGGCGGCTTTTATCACCGCGTCGGGAGCGGCGACGATTTTGCGGTTTGACGGTATGATAAGCGGCTCGTCGAGTGTGTAATTTCCGCCGGGGATATAGACTTCCGGCTCGGCGGCAAGCGCGGCTTTCATAGCCTCGGAAAAGTTCGCGCCGTTATAACCGTATTCGGTAAAATTCTTCATTTTCCTGTCCTTTTCGATCAGAATTTACCGCGACGAAAACGCGTTTCGCCATGGTATGTGCAGCCTGGATAAACTTGTTTTAATATGCTCTGCCGAAGTAAATCTTCTTCTTTGCGGGCTTGCCGCAAACGACGCATTTGTCGCCGACCGGAGTCTGGTCGAACGGCATATTGCGTGTAGTGACCTGCATGTCGGCTTTGAGTTTGTCCTCGCATTCTCTGCAGCCGCACCACATGCCGAGTCCGAAGTTGCCGGTATCGACCGCTTCGCGCAGTTCGTCGGTGTTATGCACGACCTTGATGTGCGAATTGAGATGATCGAGAGCCTTTTTGTACATATTTTCATGAATGTCGTGAAGGAGCGCGGGCATTTCGTTCTCGATGCCGTCGATGGCAAGCGTGAACTTTTCGCCCGTCTTGTCGCGGCGGGCATAGGTAACCGCGCCGTTTTCGATGTCGCGCGGACCGATCTCGATACGCACGGGCACGCCTTTCATTTCATACTCGTTGAACTTCCAGCCGGGCGAGTTGTCGCTGTCGTCCAGTTTCACGCGGATTCCCGCCGTTTTGAGTTTGTTGTAAATCTCTTCGGCTTTTTCCATGACGCCGCCTTTATGCGCCGCGATGGGGATAACGACCGCCTGAACGGGCGCGACGTAGGGCGGCAGGCAAAGTCCGCGCTGATCGCCGTGCGTCATTATGATTGCGCCGATCATACGGGTGGAAGTACCCCACGAGGTCTGGTACGGGTTCTTGTGCGTGCCGTCTTTATCGAGGAATTTGATGTCGAACGCTTCGGAGAAGTTCGTGCCGAAGTAGTGCGTGGTGCCCGCCTGCAAACTTTTGCCGTCGTGCATCATCGCCTCCATCGAGTAGGTTGCCTGCGCGCCGGCGAACTTTTCCTTTTCGGACTTTTGACCTATAAGCACGGGCATTGCGAGCACGTTCTTTGCGAACTCTTCGTAAACGTGCAACATTTTCAAGGTTTCTTCCTGCGCCTCTTCGGGAGTTGCGTGCAGGGTGTGCCCTTCCTGCCAGAGGAACTCGGAAGTGCGGAGAAACGGACGGGTTGTCTTTTCCCAGCGAACTACGTTAGCCCACTGATTGATCAGCATCGGCAGGTCGCGGTAGGACTGCACCCACTTGGAATACATCTGACAGATTATCGTTTCGCTGGTAGGGCGGATAACGAGTTTTTCCGCGAGCGGAACGTCGCCTACATGCGTGACGAGCGCGACTTCGGGTGCAAAGCCCTCGACGTGTTCGGCTTCTTTAAGAAGGTAACTGTACGGGATCAGCATGGGGAAATAAGCGTTCGTATGCCCGGTCGCCTTAAAGCGAGCGTCCATTTCGCGCTGAATGTTTTCCCAGATAGCATAGCCGTAAGGGCGAATGACCATCGTGCCCTTGACGGGACCGTAATCGACGAGTTCGGTTTTGAGAACTACGTCGGTGTACCATTGCGCGAAATCCTTTTCGATATCGGCGACTTCCTGAACAAACTGTTTTTCCTTAGCCATAATATACACTCCGTGATTTATACCGTAATATTATACCCGAACGCGCGCACGCTGTCAATAATAAAACCGCGCCTTGTAAAGAAATATCGCGGCGAGAGGGAAAAACCCGGCAAATCGTTTCGGCAAGGCGGATATATCGCCCCGAAACGGATTGACAATATATCGCGGCGGTGGTATAATAACTCGGTACGGCAATCGACCGGGGAACGGAACCGCGAAAGCCGCGACAAAAAGAGAATATACGCAATCCGGAAAGATTAGGTCTTTCCGGTAAAGAGGTAATACCATGGATAAAAACAGAACGTTATTTACCAGCGAATCGGTGACGGAAGGTCATCCCGACAAGGTCTGCGATCATATCGCGGATTCGGTGCTCGACGCGGCTCTCGCCGCCGATCCCATGAGCCGCATTGCCTGCGAAGTCTGCTGCACCACGGGACTTGTGCTGGTTATGGGCGAGTTCACCACCGAAAGTTATATAGACATACCCAGGATCGTGCGCGAAACCGTGAAAGAGATCGGCTATACCGACGCCGGTTACGGTTTCGACTACAAGACCTGCGCGGTGCTCACCACCATTGACGAGCAGTCCGCGGATATTGCCATGGGCGTAAACAAGGCACTCGAAGCGCGTGCGGGCGAAGCCGACCGCGCGGACGAAGAGGGCGCGGGCGATCAGGGCATGATGTTCGGTTACGCCTGCCGCGAAACCGAAGAACTCATGCCGCTTCCCGTCATGCTCGCGCACAAACTCACCAAAAAACTCGCCGAACTTCGCAAGTCGGGCGAGATTCCTTACCTTCGCCCGGACGGCAAAGCGCAGGTAACCGTCGTCTACGAGGACGGCTTGCCGGTAGCGGTGGACGCCGTGGTCGTTTCCACCCAGCACAACCCGGGCGTCGATCACGCCACGCTCGAGAAAGACATCATCGAAAAAGTCGTGCGTCCGGTAGTCACCGACAAGTGGCTGACCGCCGACACGAAATACTACGTCAATCCCACCGGAAACTTCGTTATCGGCGGACCGCAGGGCGACAGCGGACTGACGGGCAGAAAGATCATCGTCGACACTTACGGCGGCATGTGTCCGCATGGCGGCGGTTCGTTCAGCGGCAAGGATCCCACGAAAGTCGATCGTTCGGCTTGCTATTACGCCCGCTACGTCTGCAAGAATATCGTCGCGGCGGGGCTTGCGGACAGGTGCCAGATTCAGGTTGCCTATGCGATCGGCAAGGCAAAGCCCGTTTCGCTCAACGTCGACACTTTCGGCACGGGCAAATATCCGGACGAAAAGATACTGAAAGCGGTGGAAAAAGTGTTCGATTTCCGCCCGTACAGCATAATAAAACAACTCGACCTGCGCAAGCCGATCTACGCCGCGACCTCGAATTACGGTCACTTCGGCAATCCCGCGTTCTCGTGGGAAAAGACGGACAGAGTCGACGCGCTGAAAAAGGCGATTGAATAGTGAATATACGCGGCGACATCGACGAGATACGTTTCCGCAACGAAGAAAACGGGTTTACCATCGTAGTACTTGACGTAGAGGGCGAACCCGTTATTTCCGCCGGCATTTTTCCGCCGGTAGTGGAGGGGCAGACCGTCACGCTCGCCGGCGAATACGTCGTTCATCCCAGGTACGGCAGGCAATTCAAAGCGAATAAATGCGAGATAGAAACGCCCACGGGCATCGACGGCATCGTCAGGTATCTCGGGAGCGGACTGATAAAGGGCATAGGTCCCGCGCTCGCGCTGAGAATAGTTTCGGCTTTCGGTCGGGACACTTTTGCCGTGATCGAAAACGCGCCCGGCAGGCTCGCCGCGGTGCGCGGCATCAGCAAACAAAAGGCGCAGGAAATCGCCAAAGCCTATGGCGAAATAAAAGAAATGCAGGACGCGGTGATGGCGTTGCAAGCCTTTGATATACCGCTCGGCACGGCTCTTAAAATCTACAAAGTTTACGGCAAAGCCACCGCCGATACCGTCAAGAAGAACCCGTACAGGCTCATCGAGGACGTGGACGGAATAGGCTTTATCACCGCCGACAAGATCGCCGCGAAAGCGGGGATAAAACGCGACAGCGAGTTCAGGGTTGCAGCCGGCATTATCTATATCCTGAAAGAAAGCGTGTCCAAGAGCGGAAATACCTGTTTTTCGCGCGAGGAAACGGTGACGGAAGCCGCCGCGCTGCTCGGCGTCGACGAAGATCTCGTGCGTTCGGTCGCGGACGGACTGGTCGTCGAGCGCAGGATCAAACTCACCGATTCCGCCGACACCGAAGTATATGTCCTGCCCGGCGTTTACCGTACCGAAAAGAATGCGGCGGTACTTCTCGAACGGCTGATCGAAGCCGCGGACGCCACCGTTTACGACGTGACTGGCGATATTGCGTCGTATGAAAAGATCAACAACATTTCGCTTGCGCCCAACCAGCGCGAAGCGGTGAAAGCCGCGATTACTTCGGGCGTTGCGCTCGTCACCGGCGGCCCCGGCACGGGCAAAACAACGATAATAAAGTGTATTCTCGATATTTTCGACCATATCGGCAAAAAAGTCGTGCTGATGGCACCCACCGGCAGGGCGGCAAAACGCATGAGCGAAGCCACCGGGAGGGAAGCGAGCACCATTCACCGGGCTTGTAAGTTCGGCGGTGCGGCGGCTGTCGGCGACGGAGAACCGCTCGCGTGCGACGCGGTGATCGTCGACGAATTTTCGATGGTCGATATTTTCCTTTTCGAGGCGCTTCTAAAAAAGTTACAGCCGGGAACGCGGCTCGTTCTTGTGGGCGACAAGGATCAGTTGCCCAGCGTGGGCGCGGGCAACGTGCTTGCCGACATCATGCACTCGGGCGAAGTCGGGTGCGTCACGCTCGACCGCATCTACCGTCAGGCGGGCGAAAGCCTGATCGTTACCAACGCTCACGCCGTCAATCGCGGCGAAATGCCGATATTAGACGACAAGGATCGCGACTTTTTCTATTTGCCCATGTCCGATCCCGAGCGTATCTCGCAAAAGACCGCCGACATGGTGGAACGCGCTGCGGCGTTTATCGGCGTCACGCCCGACAGGGTGCAGGTGCTTTGCCCCCGAAAGAACGGCGCGGCAGGCTCGGTCAACATCAACAAACTGCTGCAAAACCGGCTTAATCCCGATTCGGGCGGCGATACGATAGAGGACGAGGACTATGTTTACCGCGAGGGCGACAAGGTAATGCACGTCGTGAACAACTACGACCTCGAATGGAAAACGTCAAGCGGCTATACTTACCGCGAAGGCACCGGCGTATACAACGGCGACATCGGCGTTATCCGCGAGATAAACAAGACGCGCGGCGACATGACGGTGGAGTTCGAGGACGGCAGAGCGGCGGTGTACACGCCGGATATTTACAACCAGCTCGTGCTTGCCTACGCGATAACCGTGCACAAGAGTCAGGGCAGCGAGTTTGACGCGGTAGTCATGCCTATCACCGCCGGCGGACCGATGATAATGACGAGAAACCTTCTGTACACCGCCATCACCCGCGCCAGGAAAATGGTCGTGCTGATAGGCGACAAATACAATATCAAAAAGATGGTGGACAACAACTACGTCGCCAAGCGTTATTCGTTGCTCACCGACTTCATCGCCGAGGCAAAACGCGACTCGCGGTTGTTGTTCGGGATCGGCAATGACGAAAACTGACGCATAAAAAACGCGCGATCCGGCGCAAAATGCGTTTTTGGGACGAGGGGCGGCGCGTAAATCGTTGACAAAAAGCCGCCGACGAACTACAATAATAAGCAAGTACGCGCACGCGCGCGAAACACAAGGAAAACCAAGGATTTATGCTGGAATTTCTCAAAGAAAAAACCGACGAAAAGACCGAAACGTTTGCGCTTTTTGACGGCGGCGAAGTCGTGGCTCGTGCGGTAATCGGCGGCACGACGCTGAAAAAAACCGAGTACGTCAGCGTCGAAGCGGATAAAAAGTACGGCGATTTTCTCTTGCGCTCGGCGGCGTTCGTGCTGAAAAACCGCGGCAGGGACGTAAAAGCGGAATTCGTCGACGCTCGGCTGGCGGATCTCGGCTTTGCCGAAACGGAAAGCGGAGAAATGAAAGCAGACGCATGGAAACTCAATCTCGACAAATGCGGAGGGTGTAAATAATGTTGACCGATATCGAAATCGCGGACGCCGCGGTACTTAAACCCATTGCCGAAATCGCCGGTACTTTGGGCGTGAACGAATCCGACCTCGAATGTTACGGCAAGTACAAAGCCAAAGTCACGAAGTTCGGCAACCGGCACGGTAAACTCGTGCTGGTGACGGCTATCAACCCGACGCCTGCGGGCGAAGGAAAAACCACCGTTTCGATAGGGCTTGCCGACGGACTAAAAAAGACGGGCAGGAGCGTGTGTCTTGCGCTTCGCGAGCCGTCGTTAGGTCCCGTGTTCGGAATAAAAGGCGGCGCGGCAGGCGGAGGCTATGCCCAGATCGCGCCCATGGAGGACATCAACCTTCACTTTACCGGCGATATTCACGCGATAACCGCGGCGAACAACCTGCTCGCGGCGATGATCGACAACCATATCTACTGGGGCAACTCGCTGAACATAAAAGAAGTCACCTGGCACCGTTGCCTCGACGTCAACGACCGCGCGCTTCGCGCAGTCCGCACGGGCGTAGAGATGAAGTGCGAGCGCGACGACCGCTTCGATATTACCGCCGCCAGCGAAATCATGGCGATTTTCTGTCTGTCGAACGACATAGACGACCTTAAACGCCGCTTAGGCAACATAGTCGTGGGGCTCGACGGCGACGGCAAGCAAGTCACCGCCCGCGATCTCAAAGCGGAAGAGGCGATGACGATCCTTCTTAAAGACGCGATAAAGCCCAACCTCGTGCAGACGCTCGAGGGCGTGCCGGCGTTCGTTCACGGCGGACCGTTCGCGAATATCGCGCACGGCTGCAACAGTATTCAGGCGACGCGCATGGCGCTCTCGTATGCCGACTATGCCGTCACCGAAGCGGGTTTCGGTGCCGATCTCGGCGCGGAAAAATTCCTCGACATCAAGTGTCGCGTTTCGGGACTGACACCCGCGGCGGTAGTGATAGTAGCCACGCTCCGCGCGCTCAAGTGCGCGGGCGGCAAGACCGAAAATCTCTCGGAGCGCGACGATACCGCGCTTGAAAAAGGAATAGGCAACCTTCTCAGACACGTCGAAAATATAACCGGCGTCTATCACCGTCCCTGCGTGGTTGCGATCAACCGTTTCGCCACCGACGGCGACGAAGAAATCGCGCTTCTTCAGCGTAAACTCGACGCGCTCGGCGTAAAAGCCGTTTGCGTGGAGTGCTGGGCAAAAGGCGGCGCGGGCGCGACGGAACTAGCCGACGAAGTCGCCCGGCTTTGCGATGGCGACGCCGGCGAACTTACTTACAGTTACTCGCTCGATATGACGACCGAAGAAAAGATAGAAGCGGTCGCCCGGCGCATTTACGGCGCGGACGGCGTGGATTTCACCGACAAGGCGAAAGAGGACATGGCGCGTTACCCGCAGAACCTGCCCGTTTGCATTGCAAAGACGCAGTACTCGCTGTCCGACGATCCCAAACTTATCGGACGACCGACAGGATTTAAGATAACCGTCCGCGAAGTCATGTACAAGGCGGGAGCGGAATTTCTGGTCGCGGTAGCCGGCTCGATAATGCTTATGCCGGGGCTGTCGCGGTCGCCCAACGCCGAGCGTATGTCGATTAAGGATAACGTAGTTTCGGGCTTATTCTAAATTCTAAAGGCTGCTTTTTCGCGCTTTCTTCCGGAAACTCGCCAGACGTATTTCCGATACGCCGTCGCTCGTTTCCGTCGAAATCATCGAAAAATCCGCACTTTAGAAGAGTTGTTTAGAAAACTATAAAGAAAACACACGACCGCATACAATTTTTCGGAGAGAACATATGGCAAACTTTATTGAAGAAATCATCGAAAAGGATTTATCCGAAGGCAGGGTAAGCGAGATTGTCACGCGTTTCCCGCCCGAGCCGAACGGATACCTTCATATCGGTCACGCAAAGTCGATATGCCTTAACTACTACGGTACGGCGGTAAAGTACGGCGGCAAATGCAACCTGCGTTTCGACGACACCAACCCGGTGAAAGAGGACGACGAATTTGTCCGCTCGATTGTCGCCGACGTCGAGTGGCTGGGCTGGAAAGGCAACGTGTACTTTGCGTCCGACTATTTCGACGTCATGTACGAAACGGCGGTAAAACTCATAAAAAAAGGCAAGGCTTACGTCGACGACGTTACGCCCGAGCAAATGCGCGAAATGCGCGGCACGCTGACCGAGCCGGGCATCGAGAGCAAGCACCGCAACCGCCCCGTGGAGGAGAGCCTTGCGCTTTTCGAGGACATGAAAGCGGGCAAGGTTGCCGACGGCGCGCTCGTGCTTCGCGCAAAAATCGATATGGCTTCGCCCAACATAAATATGCGCGATCCGATCATTTACCGCGTACTGAAAGCCACGCACCACCGTCAGGGCGACAAATGGTGCATTTACCCCATGTATGATTTCGCGCACCCCATCGAGGACGCGGTCGAAGGCGTGACGCACTCTATCTGCACGCTGGAATTCGAGGATCACCGTCCGCTTTACGACTGGGTGCTCCGCGAGGGCGAGTTTACCGATCCACCGCACCAGTACGAGTTCGCGCGGCTCAACCTCGAGCGCACGATCATGAGCAAACGTTATCTGAAAAAACTCGTTGACGAGCATTTCGTCGACGGCTGGGACGATCCGAGAATGCCCACGATCGCGGGTATCAGAAGAAGAGGCTATACGCCCACGGCGATACGCGACTTCTGCGAAAAAATCGGCGTGGCAAAAGCCAACAGCGAAGTCGAACTCTCGCTGCTCGAGAGCTGCATACGCGACGAACTTAATTTTACCGCCGACCGCGCGATGGCGGTGCTTCGCCCCATTGAACTCGTGATTACGAACCTTCCGGAAGATTATACCGAGAAAGTCGCCGTCGAAATCAACCCCAACGCTCCCGAAAAGGGCACGCGCGAAGTGGACTTTTCGCCGCGGCTGTATATCGAAAAAGAGGACTTTGCGGTCGTCCCGCCGCCCAAGTACAAGCGTCTTACCCCGGGCGGAACGGTGCGGCTCAAGGGCGCGTACATTATCCGCGCCACCGGCTATGACGAAGAGAACGGCGAGGTTACGCGCGTTTACGCCGAGGTCATCGAGGGCAGCAGATCGGGCGCGGACAACAGCGGCGTAAAGGTAAAGGGCGTTATCCACTGGGTGGACAAAAAAACCGCGGTCGATATGACCGTAAACATCTATGACAGCCTGCTCCTTCCTTACGACGGCGTGCACGAGGATTTTTCCGAGCGGCTCAACCCGAATTCGCGGATAATTCTTAAAGCCAAAGGCGAAAAAATGCTGGCGGACTCGAAGCCGCTCACTTCCTATCAGTTCGTGCGCACCGGGTACTTTTGCCGCGACGGCAAATGCGACGGAGTGACGTTCAATCAGGTCGTTTCATTAAAGGACGGCTACAAGAAATGAGATTCGACGGAGTGATTTTCGACTTCGACGGCACGCTTGCGGACACGAGCGAAGGCGTTATCGAATCGGTCGAGTACGCGCTGAAAAAAATCGGCTCGCCCGCGTTCCCGCGCGAAACCTTAAAAGGCTTTATCGGGCCGTCGCTGTTTATCGGTTTTCAGCGGATAACCGGCTTAAGCCCCGAAAACGCCGAACTTGCCGTGGAGTATTACCGCGAAACGTATTCGCGCGAGGGCATATTCAAACTGAAACTCTACGGCGGCATGCGCGAACTGCTTACCGAACTCAAAGCCGAAGGCGCGCGTCTGTCGGTTGCCAGCGCAAAACCGCAGGTTTCGCTGGACGTTGTCGTGAAATATTTAGGGCTCGAAACCGTGTTCGACAAGACGGTCGGACCGTCGCTCGCCGTCAAGTCCGACGACAAAAAGGAACTTGTCGCGGCGGCGACGCTTACCGGAAATTCCGTCATGATCGGCGACGCGATCTACGACATACGCGCGGCGAAAGAAACGGGAGTCGCTTCGGTCGCGGCGTTGTACGGGTTCGGGAAAAGAGAGGAACTGCTGAACGAAAAGCCCGACTTTACCGCCGAAAACGTAGCGGGACTGAAAGCCGTACTGCTCGGCTGAAAACGCGTGTTAAACGCAAAATACAAATAGAAACAACCTTTAACGGAGTTAATATGAAAAACGTAACTGCAAAAGAATTGAGAAAAATGTGGTTCGAGTTCTTCTCGGAGCGCGGACACGCGGTAATAAGTTCCGCGTCGCTTATCCCCGAGAACGATCCCACCGTACTGTTTACTACCGCAGGAATGCACCCGCTGGTACCGTATCTTCTCGGAGAAAAGCACCCCGCGGGCAAGCGTCTTTGCGACGTGCAGAAATGCGTGCGCACGGGCGACATCGACGAAGTGGGCGACGTCAGCCACTGCACGTTCTTCGAGATGCTGGGCAACTGGTCGCTGGGCGACTACTTCAAGGACGAAATGATCCCGTGGTCGTACGAGTTTCTTACATCGCCGAAATACCTCGGCATCGATCCCGACCGCCTTGCCGTGTCGGTATTCGCCGGCGACAGCGACTGTCCGCGCGACGAAAAGGGCGCGGCGCTGTGGATAAAATGCGGCATAAAGCCCGATCACGTTTTCTTCCTGCCCAAAGAGAATAACTGGTGGGGACCTGCCGGCATAACCGGTCCTTGCGGTCCCGACACCGAAATGTTTATCGACAATGGTCAGCCTAAGTGCTCCGACGACTGCTCGCCCGCCTGCGACTGCGGCAAGTACCTCGAGATCTGGAACGACGTTTTCATGGAATACAACAAGACCGCCGACGGCAAGTACGAGCCGCTCAGACAAAAGAACGTCGACACCGGCATGGGACTGGAGCGCACTCTTTGTATTCTTCAGGGCAAAAAATCCGTTTACGAAACCGACCTGTTCGCGCCCGTTATCGCGGCGATCGAAAAAGTCGGCAGCAAAAAGTACGGCGAGAGCGACGAAGCGACCAAGGCTATCCGCATAGTTGCCGACCATATCCGCACTTCCGTGTTCATGATCGGCGACGAAAAGGGCGTTGCCTGCTCCAACGTCGATCAGGGCTATATTTTAAGACGGCTTCTTCGCCGTGCGATCCGCTTTGCCAAAAACCTCGACATCGAGGCGGGCAAACTTATCGAAGTAGCCGAGGCGGTTATCGGCGAGTACGCGGAAGTCTATCCCGAACTGGATCAGAACCGCGACCGCATCATAAACGAAATCACCATGGAAGAAGCGCGTTTTGAAAAGACGCTTCAGGGCGGCATGCGCGAGTTCGAGAAACTTTGCCATTACCTCGTGGGCGATACCGTCAGCGGCAAAGCGGCGTTCCGTCTTTACGATACCTACGGTTTCCCCGTGGAAATGACGATCGAACTTGCACGCGAGCGCGGACTTAAAGTCAATATCGACGACTTCAACAAGGCATTTTCGGAGCATCAGGCAAAGAGCCACGCCGGCGCGGAACAGAAATTCAAGGGCGGACTTGCCGACAATACCGTCGCGACCGCGCGCCTTCACACCGCAACGCACCTTATGCACCGCGCGCTCAAGGAAGTACTCAACGATCCCAACGCCAACCAGAAGGGCAGTAATATCACGGAAGAACGTTTGCGTTTCGACTTCACGTTCCCCCGTGCGCTTACTCCCGAGGAAATCGCCGAGGTAGAGAAGAAAGTCAACGAAGCAATCAAAGCCGACGTGCCCGTCGTTTGCGAAGAAATGACCGTCGACGAAGCCAAAGCCGCGGGTGCGACCGGACTTTTCTCTTCCAAGTACGGCGAGAAAGTCAAGGTTTACACAATGGGCGAGTATTCGAAAGAGATCTGCGGCGGTCCGCACGCGGCTCGCACCGGCGAACTCGGGCATTTCCGCATCGTCAAGGAGCAATCCTCGTCCGCAGGCGTGCGCCGTATCAAAGCCGTCCTCGAACCTACCGAAAACAAGTAAACTTTATACGAAAAGCCGCACGTTTCCATGCGGTTTTTTGCGTGGCGCGGTGTTCTATATAAATAATATTGTGAAATAAAAGGAGTAAAAACAAATGCAGTACGAAAAATTCGGCAATAAAATCGTGGTAAGAATAGACCGCGGCGAAGAAATTATCGACAAAATCAAAGAGGTCGCGACCAAAGAAAACGTGCGCCTTGCCGAGATAACGGCAATAGGCGCGGTGCGCGAGTTTACGGTAGGCGCGTTCGACTTTAACGAAAAAGAATACGCGTCGCATTCGTTTACAGGCTGCTATGAAATCGTGTCGCTGCTGGGCTCCGTCAATACGCTGAACGGCGAGTTTTATTGCCACCTGCACATGTGCGCGGCGGGAGCGGACGGCGCGGCGGTGGGCGGTCACCTTAACCGCGCGGAAGTGGGTGCGACCTGCGAACTGTTTATGACCGTTATCTGCGGCGAAGTCGACCGAAAATTCGACGAAAGTGTGGGACTTAACCTGTTCGAGTTCAAAAACGAACCCGAAACCTATGGCGACCTGACCTTTATCGAGGAGAGTAACCGCGTGTACGCCGTGAATAAATCGGGCGAAACGCTCGCCGAAATCATGTTCCCCGACAGCGGCGACGATAAGTGCGAAATCATCCGCACCTATGTAGCCGATTCGCTTCGCGGTCAGGGCGTCGCGGGCAAACTTATGGAACGCGCCGTCAAAGTAATTAAGTCCCGCTCCCGTACTCCGATCCCCGTTTGCTCCTACGCGGTCACGTGGCTCGAAAAACACGGCAAGTAATTTATGAATATCTGTATTATATGTTGTTAAATACTTGACTTTATTTTATAGTATGGAGTATAATGCGAGTATAGTAATTAAAGGAGAAATGCGAATGAAAAGAATTAAGAAAATCGTTTGCGTATTGCTGGCGATTATGTGCGTGTGTGCGCTTTGCTCGTGCGGGGCAAAGAAAGAATACCCGCTTTACGAGGATTTCACGTTTGTGAAGGAGGAGTACGTATCCGGGTACGGAACGGGCATGCATGTCGAAGTAGCGAGAGTAAGCGGTTGTACGTATAAGAGCGTTACGCCTTATTACAGACAAAAAGATGATCAGGCTTCCGTCGACAAAATCCGGAAATATATAGTAAGTAAAGGGCGTAATCCGCAAAACGAACCGTTGACGCAAGAAGAAATCGACAAAATGGTCGAAACGGCTAATTTATATACCGGCGGATTGCTGGGCATGGATTTTGAATATAACGAAGACAAGAAAATTGCAAAAACGAAAACGATTCAACTGCAATTAGCCGTTAAGTACGGTAACGATACTGTGAGATTTAAATCCGACGACGAAGCGTTTGTCGAACTTGTGGATTGCTTTGAGTTGTATGAAATAATGTTTATGTATGAGTATAAGAACAAAACGTGTGTTATGGATTACAGCGTCGACACCGGCGAATACAGCGTTGTCCAAACAGGTTTGAAATAAATATATACAGTTGAAAAAAGAAGCTCGCGATTGATTTTCGCGAGCTTCTTTTCTTATTCCTTATTATATACCGCCGAGGTTAAATCACGAGGTTGACGAGGCGGTTTTTGATGACGATTACTTTTTTGACGGGAGTGCCGGCGAGGAGTTCGACGACTTTCGGATCGGAAAGGACGATCTTCTCGATTTCGGCGTTGCCCGCAGAACTCGGTACGAAAATTTTGGTTTTTACGCGGCTGTTGAACTGCACGGCGAGTTCGATTTCGTCCTTGACGAGTTTGGTTTCGTCGCAGACGGGGTAGCGGCAGAGGAACACGGACTGCTCTTTGCCGCCGCGCACGTGATAGAGTTCTTCGGAAATGTGCGGCACGAACGGCGCGAGGATAAGCACGAGCGCGTCCGAAGCCTTTTCCATAAGATCGCGGCTCGCAAGCCCGTCGACCTTGTACATTACGTTGACGAGTTCCATAATTCTCGCGATCGCGGTATTGAACGAGAACGCTTCGGTATCGGCGGTCACGTTCTTTATGCAGTAATTCAGCGCATATTCGAGTTCCTTGCCCGCCTTTTCGTCGGTACCGTCCGCGTGTTCTTTGGTCACCATACGTTCCACGCGGTCGAGGAATTTCGCGACCGACTTGATGCCGTCGTCGCTCCAGGGACCGCCTTCCATGTACGAGAAACCGAACATAAGGTAAAGACGGAAAGTGTCCGAGCCGTACTCGGAAACGTACTTGTCGGGATTGATGATATTGCCCTTACTCTTGCTCATGCGCGTGCCGTCGGGGCCTAGGATAACGCCCTGATGCACGAGCGAGCGGAACGGCTCGTCGAAGTGGATATAACCCATGTCGCGCAGAGCCTTTGTGATAAAGCGCGAGTAGAGAAGGTGCATGCAGGCGTGTTCCGCACCGCCGACGTACTTGTCGACGGGCAGCATCTTGTCGATATACTCGCCGTCGAACGGCTCAGACGCGTTGTGAGCGTCGGGATAGCGCAGGAAGTACCAACTCGAACAAACGAACGTGTCGAGCGTGTCGGGATCGCGGCGCGCAGGTCTGCCGCAAACCGGGCAGGTAACGTTCATGAATTCTTCGCACTTGCCGAGCGGCGATTTGCCGTCGGGCGTGAAATTGACGTTGTAGGGGAGTTCGACGGGCAGATCCTTTTCGGGAACGGGTACCGCGCCGCAGTGGTCGCAGTGAATAACCGGAATGGGCGCGCCCCAGTAACGCTGACGAGAAACCGACCAGTCGCGCAGACGGTAGTTGACTTTTAACTTACCTTTGCCTTCCTTTTCGAGTTTTTCGGTGATCGCCTTTTTCGCCTCTTCGCTGCTCATGCCGTCAAAGCCCGGAGTGTTGCACACGAACCCGTACTCTTCGCAAGGCGTCGGATATTCGATCCCGTCGCGGTATGCGATGACGGGCTTTACCGGAAGATTATATTTCGTTGCGAACTCATAGTCGCGCTTGTCGCCGGCAGGCACGCCCATGACGATGCCGGTGCCGTAGGTCGACAGAACGTAGTCGGCGATCCACACCGGCACGCGCTCGCCGTTAAGCGGGTTGACCGCGTAAGCCCCGGTGAATACGCCCGACTTTTCCTTGACGGTGGACTGACGCTCGATGTCGCTGAGTTTCGCCGTTACGGCTTTGTATTCCTCGACCGCAGCCTTTTGCCCGGCGGAGGTAATTTCGTTGACCCACGGATGCTCGGGCGCGAAAACTATGAACGAAACGCCGCCCAAAGTGTCGGGACGGGTAGTGAACACGCGGAAAGTACGTCCGCCGTCCAGCGTAAATTCGACTTCCGCGCCTTCGGACTTGCCGATCCAGTTCTTCTGCATGAGTTTCGTCTTTTCCGGCCAGTCGAGTTTGTCGAGACCGGAGAGAAGTTCTTCGGCGTAATCGGTGATCTTAAAGAACCATTGCGTCATTTCCTTTCTGACGATTTCCGTGCCGCAACGTTCGCATTTGCCGTCGACGACCTGTTCGTTGGCAATGACGGTGTTGCAGGACGAGCACCAGTTGACGGGCGAAAGTTTCTGATACGCAAGCCCCTTTTTATACAGTTGCAGGAAGATCCACTGCGTCCACTTGTAATAGTCGGGAGAGCAGGTATAGAGTTCTTCGCTCCAGTCGAACATCGCGCCCATGTTTTTGAGCTGGCGTTCCATCGTCTTTATGTTCTTTTCGGTGCTGTCTTTGGGATGAATACCCGTCTTTATGGCATAATTCTCCGCAGGCAAGCCGAACGCGTCGAAGCCCATCGGCTGAAACACCGAATAACCCTGCATGTGCTTGAAACGCGCGAAAGAGTCGGTCGGACCGTAGTTATACCAGTGCCCCAGGTGCAGGTTTGCGCCCGAGGGATAGGAGAACATTTCCAGAACGTAATATTTTTTGTCCGCGTCCTCGCGGCGGAAGGTATGGAGTCCTTCCTTTTCCCAAACGGCGTTCCATTTTTCTTCGATTGCTTTGTAGTCCATTGTGCTATCTCCGTATAAGTTCTTTCCATTATATAACGCGCCCGTCCGAAAAGTCAAGAAAATCGGCAAGACGCGCGCGAACTTTGCTTCGGTTTTGCCGATTTATTCGTGATTTTTGCGATTTCGCCGGATAATCGCCGGTCGTCTACAGCACGTCGTCGACCTTGATCGATCGCGCGTACTCGGACAGCGTCATTTCCGTACTCTTTTTGAACTGCCGCGAGAAGTAGTGCAGCGACGAGTATCCCAGCCTGTACGCGATTTCCGTGAACGTGTAGCGGTTGTAACTGATCAGTTTTTTCGCCTCGTCGATTTTCAGCGACGAGAAGTACTGCATTATCGTCTGCCCGGTGCCTTTTTTGAACACCGACTTTACGTAGGTTTTCGAGAAGAACATAGCGTTTGCAACGTCCTCGATCGTTATCGTTCCGTAAGCGTTTTCGGCCAAATACGTCTTAATGCGTTCGACCAGTTCGTCGGCGTTTTTAGCCTGTTTTTCATGAGTTTCGCTCGCCCCGAAACGCTTGCGGCAGAGAAGAATGAGCAGTTGTTCGACGTAAAGTTTAATGAGTTGTTCTCCGCCGAACGGCGCGTCGGGAGCGCGGTGCATCTTGCTGAGATACACGTCGTTCAGTTTGTCGGTAAAGCAGTCGCTGCTCTCCCTTACGATCTTGTTGAGCAGCGCTTTTTCCGCGTCGCCCAGAGTGAGCCGGGCGTCCTCAAGCGCGCTCATTGCGGGACTGTCGCAGCCGAAAGTCACGATCACGGAGTTTGCGAACTGCTCGTCCGTGCGGATGTTGTGGTATTCGCCGGGCTTGTGGAAATAACACTCGCCCTGCGAAAGCGGAAGTTTCTTGTCGCCGGCGGTGATTTCCGCAGTGCCCGAGTCGATATACACCAGTTCCCAGAAATCGTGGCTCTCGCCCTGAAACGCGAATTTCTGTCCATAGCGGAAATAATGCACCGTGTACAGACACTTCACGTTGATGACGATCGCGGGGACCGTCTTTTTATATACGGTCGGATTGACCGTTCCGTTTGCCGTTTTCATAGTGAATACAGTATAGCATAAGATAAAAAAAATGGCAAGCGTTAGTGTCCTTTTGTGCAAATTTTGTTTTCTTTTGTTACACCGATTAGGGTATAGGGCGTTATATAATTAGAATGAAATCGGGAAACGAACGGGAGGATAAGCGACAAATGAAACTCAACAACGAAAACGCGGTAATATTTTTCCCAGACGGAAAAGAGGATCTCGGGCGTACGACGCACATTGCGATATCGGCGCATCACGACGACATCGAACTCATGGCTATGCACGGCGTACTGGAATGTTTCGGGAAAAAGGACAAGTGGTTCACCGGCGTTGTCGTGACCGACGGCGCGGGCAGTCCGCGGAACGGGCTGTACGCGGACTATACTGACGAAGAAATGAAAGCCGTGCGCGTGGTCGAGCAGAAAAAAGCGGCGTTCGTCGGCGAGTACGCGGCGCAGCTTATGCTCGGTTACACTTCGGCGGCGGTCAAGGACGGCGGCAACGACAAGGTGGTCGAGGATCTTATGCGAGTCATCGAAGAAACCCGCCCCGAAGTCGTCTATACGCATAACCCCGCGGACAAGCACGACACTCACTGCGCGGTCGTTCTCCGCGTTATCGAAGCGATCCGCAGACTTCCTAAAGAACTTCGCCCGAAGAAACTGTACGGCTGCGAAGTGTGGCGCGACCTCGACTGGGTGGTGGACGAGGAAAAGACGGTGTTCGACGTGAGCGCGCACCCGAACGTTTCGGCGGCGCTTATCAGCGTGTTCGATTCGCAGATTTGCGGCGGCAAACGCTATGATCTTGCGGCGCAGTCGAGAAGAGTGGCAAACGCGACCTATTACGCAAGCCACGGCGTGGACGACTCTGCCGCGCTCAATTACGGCGTGGACATGACCGAACTCATCACCGACAAGACGAACGAAACCCCGTTCGAGTTTATCGCCCGCTATATCGACGGTTTCCGCGCGGACGTGGAAAACCGCCTGAAAAAACTCGGCAAATAACCGGAAAAAAGACAAAAGACGCTTTTCGTTCACCCGCGCGACCGTGAGGATCCCCCGCGGTAGAGAAGAAGAGCGACTAATAAAACCAACGAATAAAACCCATAGGAGGCGTTTTATGATAAACTATAAAGACACTTATATGTGGAAAGAAATTTCCGAAACGGAACGCGCGATCGCGGACTTTAACGCGGTCAACGCAAAAACGATCGCGGAAGTGGTCGCCGATACCGAAAAGCACGGCGTGAAAAATATCTGTCTTGCGGGCAGAGGCACTTCCGACCACGCGCTGTTCTACTTCAAGTACCTCGTCGAGATCATGAGCGGTTACACCGCGGGCTATGTCGCTCCGTCGGTCGTCACCATGTACGACGGCAAAGTCGATTTCTCGGGTAATCTCGTGATCGGCTGCTCGCAGAGCGGTTACGCCGCCGATGTCATCGCCGTCATCGAAAAAGCGAGAGAGCAGGGCGCAGTCACCGTCGCCGTTACCAACGACACCGAAAGCCCGCTCGCAAAAGCGGCGCAGTACCATATTTACCTCAACGCCGGCAAAGAAATCAGCGTTGCCGCGACCAAGACGTTCTCCGTCCAGCTTTACGCAATGCTCAACCTCGCCTGTGCGCTCGCCCGCCGCGACGACCTGACCGAAAAGTACGCCGGACTTTCCGCAAAGATCGCAAAGTTCTTTGTCGAAGCCGACAAGTTCACCGACGCCGACGCAGCCAGACTGAAAACCATGAAAGACGGTTTCTGCCTTGCCCGCGGTCTTGCTTATCCGATCGCGTTTGAAGGCTCGCTCAAACTTCAGGAAACCTGCTATATCCGCATGCGCGGCTATGCGATGAGCGACTTTTATCACGGACCTATGGCAATGGTCGACGAGGACACGCACGTTTTCGTGTACGCTCCCGAATACACCGGCGGCAACGCCGACCTCGCCGCCGCGCACATAGCCGACGTCAGAAGATGCATGGATAAACTCACTTCGCTCAAAGCCGACGTCACCCTTATCACCGACAGCAAGGCGTATAACGAGTATGCCGGCGCGGCGCATATCGACGAGTTCACGTCGTTCGGCGACGAAAAAGAAGCTATGTTCGCGTTCGCGCTGTACGCACAGATGCTTGCATGCAAGATCAGTTGCGCTATCGGCAACAACCCCGACAGTCCGAAATCGCTGAACAAAGTGACCGTCACGAGATAATAGAAGATATCTACTTTTTTCAAGCGAAGAAAAAAGTAGCAAAAAAGTCGCCCTTGGACACTATCGACTGTGTCCCCTCGGCGAAGCCCCCAGGTCGCGATTATAAATCGCTCCCCGCTTTGGCTACGAACAGTCCACCGGACTGTTCGCTTAACGCGTCGCGCCCGCAACGCTTTATAGGTCGAAACAGTTTGGCAGAAAGCGTATCGCGGGACTACCGCATTTAAAGGCTCCCTTGTGTAAAGGGAGCTGGCGGCGTAGCCGACTGAGGGATTGTAAAAAAATAACGCGCAGTTCCCGTTTTACCATCGTCATCCTGAGCGAGCAAAGCGAGCGTGAGGATCCCCTGCAAGGAACAGATAATTATCCTTTATTTCCCTGCCGCAATCGGCGGCACTATCAACTCAGTTCCCAAGTCGGCTGAATCCGACCGGAAAAATTCTTATTCTCCCCAAAGAAAGGACTTCCGTCGCACCGAGGTTTCGGTTGACCTGTGCGATCTCCGCGGACGTCCTTTCTTTATTTATGCAGTCGGATTTACAGCCGTAACGATTGCATTTTTCGATTGAATAATTGCACTTTTTGCGAATTTTACGGTTTCGCATTCCAAATCGTTGCGCACCGTTTCATGGTGTTATATAATAAACGTATTATGCAAGTCGACTTTTTAACTTCGTTCATAAGCGTAGCCACGATGATTGCGCTCGCCGTTCCGGGTTTTATACTGCAAAGAAAGAAAATGCTGCCCGAAAAAGCGGTCGCCGCGCTCGTTGCGGTGCTCATCTACGTTTCGCAGCCGTTTCTTACGATCGATTCGTTTCTGGAAAAGGACTATCGCCCCGAACTTCTTGTCGGCATGGGTGTGACTTTTATACTGTCGCTCGTGCTTCACGCGCTGGCGTATTTTCTCTCGAAAGGGACGTTCGCGCTGTTTCGCGAAAAGAAACCCGTCGAAGCGGTTGCCGCCGGCGAAAGCGGCGGTGAAGGGTTGCCGCTCGTAAGCAAACTTGCCGCCGAAAAACGAATCTGCACGATCACTTCGTTTATGGGCAACGTGGGATTTATGGGCATACCGGTCATGAAAGCGTTGTTCCCGGAAAGCCCCGAAATGCTGATCTATACCGCCGTGTTTATTCTGGGATTCAATATCGCGAGTTGGACGCTGGGCGTGTACGAAGTGACGGGGGACGGGAAAAACATCAGTTTCCGCCGCGCGTTTCTGAATCCGCCGACCGCCGCGCTGGTGGTCGCGCTGCCGCTGTTCTTCTTCAAAAGTTATATCCCGACCGACGTTATCGTGCCCGTGTCGAGCGCGGTGGGGTATCTCGCCGATATGACGCTCCCGCTGTCCATGATTATCTTGGGTATCCGCCTTGCCGACATTAAATTCAAAACGCTGTTTACGGACGTCAAAGTCTATGTCATTTGTTTTATCAAACTGATCGCGTCGCCGCTTCTCGCGTTTGCCGTGTGCTTTGCGCTGCTTAGGCTTTTCCCGTCGCTCGACCGTCCGGTCGCGATTACCACCTACATAGTCATGGCAATGCCGTCGGCGTCGCTGGGACTTACTTTCGCCGAAATGTTCGACGGCGACCGCGAAACGGCAGTCAAAGCAACTTTGCTCACCACGTTTTTGAGTATAGTCACGATCCCGCTCCTTATGCTCCTTTGCGTGTTTATGTAGCGGGCAGGGGAATCGGAAAGGCATTTATTAAAATCGAACGAATAGTTTGCGGTTTGTCCCGTCATTCGGAGAAACGAAATCACGACCTTTGCCGATAAGGTCGTGATTTCGTTTCGTGGAATCCTCTTCATGGAACCGTTAATTCGACCTTATATAAATTAAGGATAAAAAACTTTCACAGCATGGGATTCCACGAGGTCGCGGCTTATCCGAATATCAGATGGCGAGCCGCGACCTCTCCGAATGACGTTAAGCCGTAAAACCTGACGTTCTGTTTTTATTTATTTTTATAAACCCACTTAATTCGATTGACAAACGCGTCAATAATCGGTATAATTTTATCGATAACACAATCGGGAGTAAAAGGATGACGGAGAACAGAGAGGCGATCAGAATATCCAAAGCCGCGCTCGGGCGCATGCCGGGGTACTTATTGTACCTGAAAAACCGCATCAAAGCGGGCGAAACGTTTATTTCGTCCACGGTAATGGCAGATGATCTGAAACAAAATCCCGTACAGGTGAGAAAGGATCTTGCGATCGTGTCGCGTCGCCCGGGAAAGCCCAAACTCGGATTTGAAATTTCCGCGCTGATAGGAGATATCGAGGACTTTTTGGGGTATAATAATACGAGCGAGGCGGTCATCGTGGGCGTCGGCAGGCTGGGAAAGACTTTGCTTTCCTACGGCGGATTCGAGTCACACGGACTGAAACTCGTGGCGGGATTCGACGCGAACGCCGAAATGGAAGGCTCGGTCTACGGCGGCAAAAAGGTCTTTGCGATCGACAAGTTTACGGGACTAGTAAAGCGCATGAATATCCTTATCGGCATAATCACCGTGCCCAGAGAACAGGCGCAACCCGTGTGCGACATGATGATAGATGCCGGCATAAAGGCGATATGGAACTTCGCGCCCACGCACCTTAGCGTTCCCGAGGACATAATAGTCAAGTACGAAGACCTCGCGGCTTCGCTGGCACTGCTGTCAAAAGCGCTGAAAGACAATCTCGAAAAAGAAAAATCATTGAAATAGAGTATGATTACGCGGCGTACGGAAGCGTGTCCGCATAAGATTAAGAAGTATAAAATTTTCCGGAAAGGAGAGGCAAAATGCAAACAGACGGAGTAAAAAAAGAAGTCGGGCTTGTGGACGGCGTCGAGTCGCTGACCGCGAAGATCGACGAGGTTCGCGCGGCTATCGCGGAGTACTCGACCTATTCGCAGGAGCAGGTCGACAAAATCTTCCTTGCAGCCGCTACGGCAGCCGACAAAGCGCGTATCCCGCTTGCGAAAATGGCGGTGGAAGAAACCGGCATGGGCGTAGTCGAGGACAAAGTCATCAAGAATCACTTTGCCTCGGAATATATCTACAACGCCTACCGCGACACCAAAACCGTGGGCGTGATCGAAGAGGATAAGGCTTACGGCATACAAAAAATCGCCGAACCGATAGGACTCGTCGCGGCGGTAATACCCACCACCAACCCCACGAGCACAGCGATTTTCAAGACGCTGATATCTCTTAAAACCCGCAACGGCATCATTATCAGCCCGCACCCGAGAGCGAAACGCTCGACGATCGCCGCGGCAAAAGTCGTGCTGGAAGCGGCGGTTGCAGCCGGCGCGCCAAAGGGCATAATCGGCTGGATCGACGTGCCGTCGCTGGAACTGACGGGGCTTATAATGAAGAGCGCGGACATTATTCTCGCTACCGGCGGTCCGGGCATGGTCAGGGCGGCTTATTCGTCCGGTAAACCCGCGCTTGGAGTGGGAGCGGGCAATACTCCCGCAGTCATCGACGAAACCGCCGACGTGGTACTCGCCGTCAACTCGATCATTCACTCGAAAACGTTCGACAACGGCATGATCTGCGCTTCCGAGCAGTCTGTCATCGTCCACGAAAAACTGTACAACAAAGTCAAAAAAGAATTCAAAGACCGCGGCTGTTACTTCCTCGATAAGGAAGAAACCGAAAAGGTGAGAAAGACGATAATCGTCAACGGCGCGCTCAACGCCAGAATCGTGGGGCAAAAGGCGCACACGATCGCTTCGCTGTCCGGCGTGAAAGTCCCCGAGGATGCCAAGATTCTTATCGGCGAAGTCACTTCCGTCAGCCTTGACGAAGAGTTCGCGCACGAGAAACTCTCGCCCGTGCTCGCCATGTACAAGGCGAAAAACTTTGACGACGCGCTGGTAAAAGCGGAAAAACTCGTCGAGGACGGCGGATTCGGTCACACTTCGTCGCTTTACGTCAACGAGATCACCGAAAAAGCAAAGATCGCGGAGTTCGCCGAGCGCATGAAAACCTGCCGCATACTCGTGAACACGCCCTCGTCGCAAGGCGGCATCGGCGACCTTTATAACTTCAAACTCCTGCCGTCGCTCACTCTCGGTTGCGGCAGCTGGGGCGGCAATTCCGTTTCCGAAAACGTGGGAGTAAAGCACCTTCTCAATATAAAAACCGTCGCGATAAGGAGAGAAAACATGCTGTGGTTCAGAACGCCTCAGAAGATCTATATCAAGAAAGGCTGTCTGCCGGTCGCCCTTACCGAACTCAAATCGGTTATGGGCAAGGAAAAGGCGTTTATCGTCACCGACAACTTCCTGTATAAAAACGGCTACACCAAGCCGATCACCGACAAACTCGACGAAATGGGTATCAGGCACACCTGTTTTTACAACGTCGAACCCGATCCGACGCTTGCGTGCGCGAAAGCGGGCGCGGAACTTATGCGCTCGTTCGAGCCGGACTGCATAATCGCGCTCGGCGGTGGCTCGGCAATGGACGCCGCCAAGATCATGTGGGTACTGTACGAACACCCGGACGCCGACTTTATGGACATGGCGATGCGTTTCGTCGACATCAGAAAGCGTATCTACACTTTCCCGAAAATGGGCGAAAAAGCGTATTTTATCGCCGTTCCGACGTCTGCCGGCACAGGCTCGGAAGTCACGCCGTTCGCCGTCATCACCGACGAGAAAACGGGCGTCAAGTATCCGCTTGCCGACTACGAACTGTTGCCGAACATGGCGATCATCGATGCGGACTTCCACATGAGCGCGCCCAAAGGACTGACCGCCGCGTCCGGTATCGACGCGGTGTCGCACGACCTCGAAGCCTATGCCGCGATGCTGGCTACCGATTACACCGACGGACTTGCGCTCCGCTCGCTGAAAACCATTTTCGAGTACCTGCCGCGTGCCTACGACAACGGACAGAACGATCCCGTAGCCCGCGAGAAAATGGCAAACGCCGCCACAATGGCGGGTATGGCGTTCGCAAACGCTTTCTTGGGCGTGTGCCACTCGATGGCGCACAAGCTCGGCGCGTTCCATCACCTGCCGCACGGCGTAGCCAACGCGCTCATGCTGGAACAGGTAATGCGCTTCAACGCCTCGGAAAAACCCACGAAAATGGGCACGTTCCCGCAGTACGACCACCCGCACACTCTGGCAAGATACGCAGAAGTTGCGGATTACCTGAACTTAGGCGGCAAGAACAACGAAGAGAAACTGGAAAACCTCATCAAAGCGGTAAACGACCTTAAGGCAAGAGTGGGAATAAAGCCGACCATCCGCGATTACGTCCCCGACGAGCAGGACTTTCTGGATCGGCTGGACGCCATGGTCGAGCAGGCGTTCGACGACCAGTGTACGGGCGCGAACCCCAGATATCCGCTGATGAGCGAGATAAAGCAAATGTATCTCAACGCTTACTACGGCAAGCACGAGAAAGTATAAGGAGGAAAAGAAATGAAACTCGATAACGTAATAGCGGTGAGACCGAACAAAACCGTCTATCGCGACGGCGACGCGGCGATCAAGGTTTTCGACGAAGAGTACGGTAAAGCCGACGTTCTCAACGAAGCGCTCAATCAGGCGCGAGTCGAAGATACGGGGCTGTTTGTACCGAAGATCAGGGAAGTCACGAAGATCGACGGCAAGTGGGCGATCGTCACCGACTTCATTGAAGGCAAAACGCTGGCGCGGCTTATGGAAGAAGAGCCGGAAAAGAAGGACGAATATATGGACAGATTCGTCCGGCTGCAACTTTCCGTTCACGAAAAGCAGGTGCCGCTCCTTACCAAACTCAAGGATAAGATGAACCGTAAGATTTCGCAGACGGGGCTTGACGCAACGACGCGTTACGAACTTCACACGCGGCTCGAGGGCATGCCCAAACACACGAAACTCTGTCACGGGGATTTCAATCCCAGCAACGTGATCGTGTCGGGCGACGGCGATTATATCATCGACTGGGCGCATGCGACGCAGGGCAACGCCTCGGCGGACGCGGCGAGAACTTATTTGCTGTTCTGGCTGGCGGGCGACATAACGGGCGCGGACAAATACCTCGACAAATTCTGCCTTATGTCCGACACGGCGAAACAGTACGTTCAGAAATGGATCCCCATCGTCGCGGCTTCGCAGCTCGTCAAGGGCAAGCCGCAGGAACGCGAGTTTCTGCTTCGCTGGGTGAACGTAGTCGACTACGAATAAACATAAAAGCGGCGTCGGGCCGCAATACATAATACGGAGAGGAAAAATGACAAGAGTAGAGATTTGCATCGGCAGTTCGTGTCACGTCAAGGGCGCGGGGCAGGTGCTCGATACGATCCGGAGCCGGGTGAAAGCCGACGGACTGGAGAACGAAGTGGAACTTGCCGGCAGGTTTTGTATCGGGAAATGCACGGAAGGCGTTTGCGTGGCGGTGGACGGACAGTTGTATTCGGTAAATCCCGGCACCGCCGATAAATTTTACGAAAAAAGAGATTAAGGGGAGGGTTTAATAATGGTATTAAAGGTTTGCGTGGGGAGTTCCTGTCATCTTCGCGGCTCATACGCCGTCATCGAGGACCTCAAAAAACTGATTGCGGAATACAACGTGCAGAACGACGTCAGCTTGCAGGCGAGTTTTTGCCTCGGGCATTGCGCCGACGGCGTTTGCGCCAAAGCCGACGACGATTTCCTCACCGGCTTGTCCGCAGAAAACGTCAGACAAGTGTTTGAAACCGAAGTTTTGCCGCGTATTGCCAGAAAATGACGGCGGTCGCGAAGGCAAGGGGGATAATACATAATGGCGGAATATCTTGATTTCAATCAGGCCGATTGTAAAAACTGTTACAGATGTTTGCGGTACTGTCCGGTCAAAGCGATACGCGTGGAAACCGGGCAGGCAAGGGTAATTCCCGACCGCTGCATACTTTGCGGGCATTGCGTCAACGTTTGTCCGAGAAACGCAAAACACGTCCACAGCGGACTTGAAACCGCGAGAAAACTGATCGCGTCCGACGCCGACGTCATCGTTTCGCTTGCGCCGTCGTTCGTGTCGAGTTTCGAAGTGTCCGATTTCGGCGTAATGCGCGCCGCGCTTAAAAAACTGGGCTTCACCGAGGCGGAAGAAACCGCGGTGGGTGCGAACGCCGTCGTCAACGAATACGACGCGCTGCTGGCTAGCGGCAAGTACCGCAACCTGATTTCCACGGCATGCCCGTCGGTCACGACGCTGGTGCGCGAGTACTATCCGCAGGCGGTGGAGTTTCTTGCGCCCGTGGATTCGCCCATGGTCGCGCACGCGAAAATGATAAAGCACCGCGCGCCGCACGCGAAAGTCGTGTTTATCGGCCCGTGCATCGCCAAAAAGCGCGAAGCGGACGAGAGCGGCGTGGTGGACGCGGTACTCACGTTCGAGGAACTGAAAGAAATGCTGTCTGCCTGCGGCGTGGATATTACGAAGATCGAAAGCGAGCCGATAGTCGAAACCGAGGGAAACAAGGCAAAATTCTTTCCGATTAACCGCGGAATCATCAAGTCGTTCGACGGATTCCGTCCCGGTTACGAGTACCTCAGCGTCGACGGCGTAAAGCGTTGCAGAGAAGTCCTCGACGACATCGAGTCGCTGTCCGGGTTCTTCCTCGAACTCAACGCGTGCGAGTTCGCGTGCGTCAACGGTCCGTGTTCTTCTCTCGAGGAGAACGATGCCATTCGTTCGACCGCGGCGATCAGAAAGTACACGGGCGAGGCGATAAACGACAAAAAGAGCATGAAAGTCGACTACTCCGGCGTGGATCTCTCGGCGGTTTACGCGCCCGTCAGAGAGGGCGGCAGAGCGGTTTCCGAGTATGAGATCGAAAAGATCCTTAAGATGACCAACAAGTTCCGTCCCGAGGACGAACTCAACTGCGGCGCGTGCGGGTATTCTACCTGCCGCGAAAAGGCATGGGCGGTCGCCAACGGTTATGCCGACGTCGAAATCTGCCTGCCGTACATGCGAGAGAGAGCGGAAGCGATGTCCTACGAGGTCATTCACAACAGCCCCAACGGCATAATACTTCTCGACGGCGAGTACAAGATCGTGGACATCAACGCACGCGCGCTGGAATTTTTGGGAATAGATCGCGGCGACCTTCGCGGCGAAAACGCGTTCGACTGGTTTAACCCCACCGAATTCGTCATCGCGGCGCAGAGCGGAGCGCCGGTTCACAAGACCAAAACGTACATAGACAAGACGGGCAAGTACCTCGAACTCACCGTCACTTCGCTGAAAGAGCACAACGTGTATTTCGGCACAATGAAAGACATAACGCCCGACGTGGAAAAAGAGAATCAACTTCGCGAACTAACGAAAAAAACGCTGGAAACCACCGACGGCGTCATCAAAAAGCAAATGCGCGTGGCGCAGGAAATCGCGTCGCTTCTCGGCGAAACCACCGCCGAAACGAAAGTTGCGCTGCTTAAACTCAAAAAGACTCTTGCCGAGAACGGCGGAATCGAAAACGGAGATAAGAAATAAATGTCACTTGTACTCGAAACAGGCTACACTTCAATCAACAAAAAAGGCGAGGAACTGTGCGGCGACAATGTGGAAATGGTCGTCACTCCCGACGGCTATACCACGCTGGTGCTTGCCGACGGCATGGGCAGCGGCGTGAAAGCGAACATACTGTCCACTCTCACGTCCAAGATCCTGTGCACGATGGTGTCCAACGACATCGACATTTACGAATGTGTGGAAACCATCATTCAGTCCCTGCCCGTTTGTAAGGAACGCGGACTTGCTTACTCCACGTTTTCCGTCATACACGTCGATAAAGAGGGCAAAGGCTATCTGTTCGAGTTCGACAACCCCGAGGCGATCTACATGCACGGCGGCAAGTGCGTCGAACTTCCGCGCGAAAAACTGGAAGTACTGGGCAAGACCGTCTACAAGTCCGATCTTCGGCTGAAAGAAAACGATATTCTCATGATAATGAGCGACGGCACGATCCACGCGGGCATAGGCATGCTGCTCAACTTCGGCTGGCAACGCGACGAAATCAAGGAGTTTCTGGACGCCCACGTCCGCCCCGGCATGAGCGCGAGGTGCGCGGCGTGGTTGCTGGTCGACGCCTGCAACGATTTTTACGTCGGCGAACCGGGCGACGACACCACGGTTGCGGCGATCCGCGCGCGTGAGGAAGAGAAGGTTAATATCATGGTCGGTCCTCCTCTCGACAAGTCCCGCGACGACTTTTACGTCGCAAGATTTATGAAGGACTGCGACAAAAAGATCGTTTGCGGCGGCACGAGTTCGCAGATCGTTGCACGGTATCTCGGCAAAGAAGTTTCCACGTCGCTCGAGTTTATCGACAAAGAAATTCCGCCGATCGGTTACATCGACGGCATAGACCTGACCACCGAGGGAGTAATCACTCTCCGCAGACTGTGCGAACTCAGCGACAAATATCTGTCCGTTTCCGACCTCAGTCCGAAAGAGTTTACCGGGGCAAAGGACGGTGCGGGCATGCTGGCACAACTGCTGTTCGAGGAGGCGACTTCGGTCACGTTCTTCGTCGGACAAAGCGTCAACGTCGCGCATCAGGGATTGCCCATAGACACGACCATGAAACTGAAACTCGTGGAAACGCTGTCGAAAAACCTTATCAGAATGGGCAAAACCGTCACGGTAAACTACGATTAAGACAGAAATTTCCGCTCGGTTTTACGAAAATTTTACAGACATACGCTTTACAAAAATATACTGACAAACTATAATTATTGAGATATGGAAAAAGTATTCGACACAAAAGTACAGGAACTCAAATACGGCGTACTGAAAGAAATCATCAGATGCGCTTACGACGGAGATATGTCCGGTGTTTACACCGACATTCCGAAAAAGATCGTGCCCGGTCCCAAGGCAAGCATGCGTTGCTGCATCTACAAGGAACGTGCGATACTTCAGGAGCGCATCAAACTCGCGCTCGGCGGCGACAAATCGAATCCGAATATCGTCGAAGTCATCGACATCGCCTGCGACGAGTGCCCGATAGACGGTATTTTCGTCACGCCCGCATGCCGCGGCTGCATCGTTCATCGCTGCCAGAATGTTTGCCCGCGCGGCGCGATCACGATAGTCGACAAGAAAGCGGTCGTCGATAAAGAGAAATGCATCGAGTGCGGCAAATGTACTCAGGCTTGCCCTTACGGCGCAATCATCCGTCAGCACCGTCCGTGCGTCGTCAGTTGCAAAGCGGGCGCGATTTCCATGGATGAGAATAAAAAAGCGTGCATCGACAACGACAAGTGCGTCGCTTGCGGCGCGTGCGTCTATCAATGCCCGTTCGGCGCGATTTCCGACAAGTCGCTGGTTTTAGACACCATAGATATACTTAAAAAATCCGAAAATAACACGAAGTACAAAGTTTACGCGCTCATCGCACCCGCGATCGTCAGCCAGTTCAAGTACGCGCGTATCGAACAGGTAGTGACGGGAATCAAAAAACTCGGTTTTCATCAGGTTGTCGAGGCGGCTCTCGGCGCGGACATTACGCTCTGGCACGAAGCAAAGGAGTTCAAAGAGAAGGGTATGCTCACCACTTCCTGCTGTCCGTCGTTCGTAATGTTCATCGAAAAGAATTTTCCCACGCTCGCAAAATACATTTCGCACAATCCTTCGCCTATGGTCGAAGCCGCAAAACTCATCAAGGCTTCCGATCCGACCGCAAAGATCGTCTTTATCGGACCGTGCACGTCCAAAAAACTCGAATTTCGCATGGAAAAGACGGGCGGCGCGGTGGATAACGTCATGTCGTTCGAGGAATTACAGGCGTTCTTCGACGCGCGCGAAGTGGACATCGCCTCGCTGGGCGACACTCCGCTCGACAACGCGTCGTTCTACGGCAGGATTTTCGCCAAGTGCGGCGGTATCGCGCAGGGCATCAGGGAAGTGGGTGCCGACATGGGGATCGAGGATATTCGCCCCGTGTACATGAACGGTCTCGAAGAGTGCAAAGCCGAACTTACCAAACTCAAATTCAACAAGTCCGTCTATAACTTCTTCGAGGGTATGGCTTGCGACGGCGGCTGTCTGAACGGCGCGCTGTGCCTTAACCACGGTCCCAAAAACGTGCAGGACGTCGATCGCTATGGCAGAGAGGCAAAAGAAAAGACGATCGAAAACTCCGTCAAACTCTACAAACTTTACGAGGGCGACGACGAGGACAAGGACTAGGTCGGTTATTCGTCACCGAAACGGAGACGATAAGTGCTCCGTAAAAATAAAACCGACGGCGCGTGGCGTAATGAAATCCCCGTGCCGTTTTCGTTTTGCTTTCGTGCGGCGCGATTGCCCGAATTTATCGTCAAACGATTGTTTTTGCGCGGGAAACGTGATGCCGTGCGTTGTCCTTTGTCGCGACCAAGTAAAAACGCCGTAAATACGGTAAAAACGCATAAAAATTCCCGAAAACCGCGATACTTAACGTATGGATAAGTGCTTTATAAAAAGGCTGTCCGCGTGCGTCGCGGTTTTTATTTTGTTTGCCGCGTTATGCTTTTGCCCGCGCGCCGCCTTAAGCGGAGCGGAAGCCGCGCCGATAACCTCTCTGCCGGCAAAGGACGAAATCGCGGTCGTTTCGTCCGTCAAAGTACCGGTGATTATGTATCACTCGGTGTCGCGCGGCACACCCGGGAAATACGTTGTTCCGCCCGAAACGCTGGAAGAGGACATAATTTATCTTAAAAACGCAGGTTACGAAACGATTTTCGTGTCCGACATTATCGATTTCGTGCAAGGGAAGTCCGTACTTCCCGAAAAGCCCGTCGCGCTTACGTTCGACGACGGGCATTATAATTTTTTGTCGCAGGTCATGCCGATTCTTCGCGAGCGCGAGGCAAGGGCGACGGTCAGCGTAGTCGGCGCGTTCACCGACAGGGAAACGGGGCAGTCGCGCCGCAGCAGTTATTTTTCGTATCTGAGCCCCGAAGAACTCGCCGCCGTGGCGTTGTCGGGCAGCGCGGAGATCGGCAATCACAGTTACGCGCTTCACAGCGGCAT
>CAKQVV010000001.1 GCA_934277845.1 uncultured Clostridia bacterium | reverse complement strand
GTGTGGATAGGCTCGACTATCGGACACGGCGTGTACCTCGTCAACCGCAGCGGTTTGGGAGAGCGCGATTACACGCTGATAAAAGGCATCGACGGCACCGAGCGCGGCGAAGCGTACTGCCCGCTCGACGAGAATTTCCGCCGCGACGTTTCGGAATTTATCGCGACTTTTGCGGATATCGGCGCGGAGTTTTTACTGCTCGACGACGATTTTCGCATCGCTCACGACTTTATAGGCTGCGTGTGCGAGCGGCACCTTGCCGAGTTTGAAAAGGTGCTTGGAAAACCTGTGACCGCCGTGGAACTGAAAGAAAAGGCGCTCGGCGGCAAGCCGAACGAGTATAGAAAAGCGTGGATAAAAGTGCAGGGCGATTCGCTTCGCCTGCTTGCCCGGGATATAAGGGCGGCGGTGGACAAGGTCAACCCCGATTGCCCGGTCGGCGTGTGTGCGGTGGGTACGGCGTGGAGTGCGGACGGCGTGGATTCCGTCGAAATAACCGAAATACTGGCAGGCAAGAATAAGCGGTATATGCGACTTCACGGCGCGCCGTACTGGGTGAAATATCTCAAAGGCTACGTCGACGAGAGTTTCGCGCACGTAACCGAGCTCGAACGTGCGCTTGCGTATTTTGCCGCGGGCAAAGACATAGAACTCATGTACGAGGGCGATACCTACCCGCGCCCGAGCGACTATATTCCTGCCGCGCACATCGAGGCGTTCACCGCCGCGATGACGGGCGACGGCAAAGCGCAGGGCATGCTGAAATACATGTTCAATTACATCTCGAAACCCGATTTCGACCGCCGCTACGTCGACTTTCACGCGAGGAATAAGGCGAATTTCGACCGCATCGGAAAGTATTTCGACGGCGGCGCGAACCTCGGCGTGAAAGTACTCGAACACCCGCATCTGTTCGACGAAACGGACTTTGCGTTCGATCGTACCGACGGCGCGAAATTCTATTTCTCGTCCGACGTGATAAGCGGCGCGGGCAGCCTGCTCGCGGGCTCCGGTATCCCCACGATTTACGACGGCGAAAGCGAAGTGTCCGCGATTTTCGGCGAGAACGCGCGGCATTTTTCGCTTGACGGCAAGCCGCGCGTGATTATCGATGCGCTCGCCGCCGCGATATATCTGGAAAACGGTGAAGATACGGGAATTTCAACGGGCGCGAAACTCAAAACGGCGACCGCAAGTTCGGTTCGCGGTTTCGGCGACGAGTATCGTTTGCCGCAAGGATCGACGGTCGATTATCTCGACTTTACGCCCGGCGAAAACGTGAAAGTCGTGACGACGATGAAAACTTCCGCAGGCGAAATCCCGCTCGCGTGCGAGATTACGACGAAAAACGCGAAAATACTTCTCTACAATGTGAACGCGAACTTTACGAAAATATCCGCGTCGTCGTTCCTCGTCCGCGGCTACGTCGCGTCGAGAACGCTGAAAGAAGGAATAAACGGCTTTCTGGGAGCGGAACTGCCGAAGATCCTCGGCGAGTACGCGGATATGCAGGCGTACTACCGCGCGGACGGCGACACGCTGTCGTGTCTGTTCGTGAATTTTTACGACGATCCCGCGTTTGATATGACGATCGGACTGCCGGGCGAATACGAACTCGTCGAAACGATAGGTAACGCGGCTGAAATTCAAGGCAAAACGCTGACGTTTACTTCGCCCGTCCCTGCGTTCGGTTACGCGTTCGCCGCGCTTAAAAAGAAATAAAACCACTATAAAGAGAAAAGACGCGTGATCACGTTGACCGCGCGTCTTTTTTACTCGCACCCGACAAATCTTTGACAAAATCTCACGGGTTTGCTATACTGTAACGAGCGAATAATCATCGAGCGATAAATCGAGGGTACACACAGATGTTGGCATTGTACAGAAAATACCGCCCCGCAACTTTCGGGGACGTAATAGCGCAGGAACACGTCACGCGCACGCTTATCAATCAGGTCAAACGCGGACGCGTCACTCACGCCTATCTTTTCACGGGCAGCAGGGGAACGGGCAAAACTACCTGCGCGCGTATTTTTGCGAGGGCTGTGAACTGCCTTGCTCCCGTCGACGGCTCGCCGTGCGGCAAATGCGAAGTCTGTAAATCGCTTGCCGGCAGCGGCAATATCGATATTATCGAACTTGACGCGGCGTCGAACAACGGCGTCGATCAGATCCGCGACATAGTGGAAAACGTGCAGTATCCGCCCGTATCGGGCAAGTACAAAGTGTACATAATCGACGAAGTGCACATGCTGTCGGCGTCGGCGTTCAACGCGCTGTTAAAGACGCTGGAAGAGCCGCCCGCCCACGCGATATTTATTCTCGCAACCACCGAAGTGCATAAACTTCCCGCGACGGTAATGTCGAGGTGCATGCGTTTCGATTTCCGGCTCGTGCCGCAACCCACGCTGAAAGAATATCTGAAAAAGGTCTACGCGGAGGAAAAGGTGAAGGCGGACGAGGATGCGCTCGACCTTATCGCCACGGCGGCGGAAGGCTCGGTGCGCGACATGCTGTCGATCGCGGACAGGTGCATGAATTATTCGGACAATCTCTCCTACGCGGACGTTCTGGGCGTGCTCGGCGCGGGCGGAAAGGAAAGTACTCGCGAACTTTTCGGCGCGATCGCGGCGTCGGACGTTGCCGGTACTCTGGCTGCGGTGGATAAGACATGCGCCGCCGGCAAGAGCGTCGGGCTTATCGCGAAAGACCTGTGTTCTTACGCGCGCGACCTTCTTGTGCTGAAAACTTCGGACAGCGCGGGCGTTCTCGGATCAAAGGACGAACTGGAACGAATGAGAAAGGAAGCGGAAGGGTATTCGGCGGAGTTTCTCGTGTCGGTGATCACGATTTTCAGCGGCGTGGACGCGGAACTTCGTTATTCCGTTTCTCCGCGCATAGTACTCGAATGTGCCGCGCTGAAAGCGGCGAAACTCGCGGTCGCGGATTATTCCGCGCTGGAAGAGCGGCTCACGCGGCTGGAACGCGCGATGAAAGAAGGCTTGGTTGCGGCTCACGCGGCTCAACCCGCGCAGGTTGCCGATTCACGGGAAAGCGCGCCGGCGCATAGAAACGTAAACAAGGATATGGACGCGAAAAGCGTGTGGGGACGACTGCTCACCTGGTTTCGCAATCACGAGTCCGCGCAGGTGTTCGCGCTCATCAACCGCGTGACGGACGTAGAAATTCGCGGCGACAAACTGATTCTCTGGGCGGAAGCGGACAGTTTTATGAGATTGTCGGGCGATGATATCCGCGCTTCGTTCGAACGCGCGCTCCGCGAGGACGGCGCGCCGTACACGCTCGTAGTGAATAAAAAATCCGGCGGCGTGGACATGGACGGCGAGATCGCGCGCATCAAGAAAATGATCGGCGACGCAAAAGTCAATGTGAAGAAGTAACGCGGTTTCGACAGATAAACAAAACGCAAATAATTATCCGCGGAAAGCGGCGCGGCAAACGCGAAAGGAGATAACACTTATGGCATACGGCGGCAGAGGCGGTTTCGGCATGGGCGGCGGCATGAACATGCAGGCCATGATGAAACAAGCCCAGAAATTACAGGAACAGATGAAGCAGGCGCAGGAAGAGATCAAGAATACCGAAGTCGAAGGCACGGCGGGCGGCATGGTCACCGTCACCATGACGGGGGATAAGCGCGTCACAGCGGTTTCGATCAAGCCCGAAGCGGTCGATCCCGACGACGTGGAAATGCTGGAAGATCTCGTTGCGGCGGCGTTCAACGCGGCTGCCGAAAAGGCGGACGAACTCTCTGCTTCGCTCATGCCTGCGGGCGTTGGCGGCATGCTGTAAAACAATGCGTCAACCCGATTCCATACAAAAACTGATCGCGCGGTTCATGACGCTCCCGGGCGTGGGGCAAAAGACCGCCCAGCGTTACGCCTACGCCGTCATCGGCATGAGCAACGAGGACGCGGGCGAGTTTTCGGACGCAATCCGCGAAGTCAAGGACAAGATTAAGTTCTGTTCCGTCTGCGGCAATTTCACCGAGGACGACATTTGCGATATTTGCAAAACGCGCGACCACAGCGTGATTTGCGTGGTTGCCGAGCCGAAGGATATCCTTTCGCTGGAACGCGTTGCGGGCAGGACGTTCGTCTACCACGTCCTCGGCGGCACGCTCGATCCGCTCGAAGGCAGAGGACCGGACGACCTTCGCATCAAGGAACTGCTTGCGCGGCTTGACGGAGTGAGAGAAGTCATCGTCGCCACCAACCCCGACGTCGAGGGCGAGGCGACGGCAGTGTACCTTGCGCGGCTTTTAAAGCCCTTGGGCGTTAAAGTCACGCGTATCGCGCAGGGCGTCAGCATGGGCAGCGAAATCGAGTACGCCGACGAAGTCACGCTTTCCCGCGCGCTCGAATCCCGCACCGAAATCTAGCGGGAAGAGTATAATTGTAAAATAATAAGGATATAAAACGAAGCACCCGCCGGAAACGCGGGTGTTTTTTGTGATTATAAAAAGGTTATTAGTCGTTTGATGCAGGGGATCCTCACGGTCGTGCAACGGCACTCCCTCAGTATGACGTTAGACAACAATGCGGTAGTCACGCGGTGCAGTTGCTGTTATCTAGCTTACGACCTATAAAGCGTTGCGGGGGATCGGGGACACAGTCGCAAGTGTCCCCGACGACTTTTTTGATACTTTTTTCTTCGCTTGAAAAAAGTATGGCTTTCACTCGCTTCTACAAGCAAAAGCCATACCATTATAACTAAACTATCTACCACAAATTAAAATAAATAATAAATTAACCTTATCTTAAATTCGGATTATAGGGCGAATTACCGCTCTAACTTTAACCTTACTACCGTTTCGACGTTTGCGGTTTGGGGGAACATGTCGAAAGGCGTAACGGATAAAATCCCGTAGCCGTAGCCGCAGATTATTTTCAGGTCGCGGGCAAGGGTGGCGGGATTACAACTGACGTATACGACGTTTTCCGCGCCGGAACTACCGATAAGATCCGCTACTTCCTTAGCCACGCCGCCGCGCGGAGGATCCAGCACGATAAAAGTGTCGCGATTGCCGCCGTTGCGCGAGATGATCGTTTTCAGCACTTCGGGCAGTTTTTCGCCCACGTCGCCGGGTATCGAAGTCATATTGCCGATGACGTTGTCGCGCGCGAGTTTAATCGCCGCCTCGTGAGCCTCGCGGTTGATTTCGATACCGAAAACCTCGTCGGCGTTCTTCGCCATGGCCGCGCCGAGAAGTCCCGCGCCCGAATAAGCCTCGATCGCGATTCCGCCCGAGCACAGCGCGGACACAAACGCGTACAGTTTTTCGCGCACGCCGTCGTTCACCTGAAAGAACCCGGCAGGGTGCAACGCGGTTTTCATACCGTCTGCGATCGCCGGCTCGTCCGTGCCGCAAACCTTTTTCCACGCCGAACCCAGAATCACGTTGTCACGGCGTGCGTTCACGTTAAGCCACACTTCGGCGGCTGGCGAAAACTTGCGCACGCGCCCGGCGAATCCGCGAATATCGATCGGGTGCGTCGCAACCACCGTCACGCACAGCCGTCCGCCGACTTCGCGCGACACAAGATGCCGTATATCGCCGGAAAAATCCTGCTCGTCATAGCCGTCGTAACCTTCTTCGGTCATAAATTCTTTAATCGCGGCAATCAGAAGCCGATTGTTTTCGTATTGCAGCAGACAGTCGTCGGTTTCAACCACGCGATGGCTTCCTTTGGCGAAAAGTCCGACCTTGCCGCCGCGCCTGACGGGCAGCGACAGTTTGTTGCGGTAGCGGAAAACTTTGTCGCTGGGCACGACTTCGCCGACCTCGACCGAATCGAACCCGCCCGCTTTTTTGAGCGCGTCCGTCACGAGTCCGCGCTTGAAACTCAGTTGCGCGGAGTAATCTTCGTGCTGAATATCGCACCCGCCGCATTTGCCGAACGCGGGACAGGGCGGCGCGACGCGGGCGGGAGAGGGGACGAGCACTTTTTCGAGTATCGCCACGTCGAAGCGCGGTTTTACCAGTATGACCTTTGCCCGCACCTTTTCGCCGGGGAGCGCGCCGCGTATAAACACGGTTTTGCCGTCCGCCCGGGCGACTCCTTCGCCGTCCATACCCTGACCGGTCACGGTAAGTTCTATTACGTCGTTTTTTCCGATTTCGTCCATTTGTAAAGTTCCGGGAAAAAGAAAGTCCCCGCCGTAAAGCAGGGACGAGTCTTGTGTACCGTTCCGATAACGCCTGCGCGGATTAGTCTACTATGTAGTCTTTCAGTTCCGCGAGAAGATCGTCGCACTTGTCGGAATGAACTTCGAGCACGACGGGTTTCGACAAGTCGAGGCTGAAAATGCCCAGGAGAGATTTTGCGTCGATGACGAAACGACCGCTGTGAAGGTCGATGTCATAGGGATACTTGCTGACGATGGCAACGAACTTCTTTACGCTTTCAGCCATGCTGAGAAGGATTTTTACGGATTTCATAGGTTTTGCTCCTCCCTTATACATAAGGATTTTAAGTTGTAATCATTATACTAAAAACGTCCGTCAAAATCAACCGTTTTCGCGATAAATTTTTCATTACGGATTATTTTGTGCGAAATGACCAAAGCGACGGGAGCCGGAACGGCGTTTTATGCAAAAAATCACGGTTAAAAGTCCGAAATTCCTCATTAAGCCCGCAAAATCGTTGACAAATGCCTTGGAAAGTATGTATAATAGTCGGGTGCGGAAAATTTACCGCGCAATCTTTCGTTGCGGCGAAAGAATAAGTCCTGCTTTTATACAAGGGCGGGCAAGACTACTGAAAGGAGGTAGAGTAATAATGCCAACTATTAACCAGTTGATCAGGAAAGGTCGCGAGAAAGTAGAATTCAAATCGATGAGTCCTATTCTCGAAAACAACCCGCAGAAGCGCGGCGTTTGTTTGTCGGTGACGACCACCACCCCGAAGAAGCCTAACTCGGCTCTTCGCAAGATCGCAAGAGTTCGTCTTGTAAACAAGATGGAAGGTACTGTTTATATCCCGGGAATCGGGCACAATTTGCAGGAACACAGCGTCGTGCTTATTCGTGGTGGCAGAGTGAAGGATTTGCCTGGTGTTCGTTATCACATCATTCGCGGCGCACTCGACACCGCGGGTGTGGCTAAACGCAAGCAAGCCCGCTCTAAATACGGCGCAAAGCGCGCGAAGTAATCGGCGCGGTCCGTTTAGGCCGAAGGAAAATTATTTCCCTGCGGCTTGAAAAAGCAGGAGCCGTGACGATAACGTAATTTGTTCTCCGTTTTATAAATACAAACGCCGCGCCGCAAAGCGGAAAAACCGTATAAAAGCGGGAGAAAGTTTTATAAATCAACAATCGGCTCCTTACTCAAGACCTTTCCGGTCTGAAAAAATCTGAATAAGGAGAAAACAATTATGCCAAGAAGAAGCGGGGTTCCGAAGCGCGACGTGCTTCCGGATCCTATGTATAACAGCAAGGTTATCACGAAGCTTACTAACCAGGTCATGCTGGACGGCAAAAAGGGAACGGCTCAGAGTATCGTTTACGAGGCTTTCGAGATCGTAAAAGAGAAAACGGGCGGCGCACCCGAGGAGATTTTCCTCGCCGCGCTCGAAAACGTCAAACCCGTGCTCGAAGTCAAGGCACGCCGCGTAGGCGGTTCTACCTACCAGGTGCCTATGGAAATCCGTCCCGAACGTCGTCAGACGCTGGCTATCCGCTGGATGGTCGGATTTGCGAGAAAGCGCAGCGAGAACACCATGAAGGAAAAACTCGCCGGCGAAATCCTCGACGCCTACAACAATACGGGCGCGTCCGTCAAGCGTAAAGAAGAAATGCACCGTGCGGCCGAAGCGAACAAGGCGTTTGCTCACTACCGCTGGTAATCATTCGGAGAGAAACGACTATGCCAAGACAATACAGTTTGGAAAACACGCGTAATATCGGTATTATGGCTCACATCGACGCGGGCAAAACCACGACGACCGAACGTATCCTTTATTACACGGGCAAAACCCACAAAATAGGCGAGGTCCACGAGGGCGCGGCTACCATGGACTGGATGGAGCAGGAGCAGGAACGCGGTATTACCATTACTTCCGCGGCTACCACCACCCAGTGGAGAGTCGATCGCAGCGCCGGCAGCACCGAGCCGTTTACCCGTATCAACATCATCGATACCCCGGGACACGTCGACTTCACCGTAGAAGTCGAGCGCTCGCTTAAAGTCCTCGACGGTGCTGTCGCGGTGTTCTGTGCGCGCGGCGGCGTTCAGCCCCAGTCCGAAACCGTCTGGCGTCAGGCGGACAAGTACGGCGTTCCCCGTATCGCTTACGTCAACAAGATGGACCGCGACGGCGCGAACTTCTTCAACGTCATGGACATGATGCGTTCGCATCTTAAAGCAAACCCGGTAGCGATTCAGTTGCCTATCGGTGCCGCCGACACGTTCGTGGGCGTTATCGACCTCGTCACCATGAAAGCCGACGTCTACAAAGACGACCTCGGCACCGTCATGGACGAGTCCGATATTCCCGCGGAGTATGTCGACCAGGCGAACGAATATCGTGCCAAACTTCTCGAAATCGTAGCCGAAGCCGACGACGATCTCATGGAGAGATACTTTGAGAACGAAGGCGCGGATTTCACCGTAGAGGAAATCAAAAAGGCTATCCGCAAACTCACGATCGCGATGAAAATCAATCCCGTGACCTGCGGCAGTTCGTTCAAGAACAAGGGCGTGCAGAAGCTGCTCGACGCAATCGTCGATTACATGCCGTCGCCGCTCGACGTTCCGCACGTCAAAGGCACGCTTTTGGACGGCGTTACCGTCGAAGAGCGCGAAACCAGCGACTCGGCTCCGTTTGCAGGTCTTGCATTCAAGATCATGGCGGATCCGTTCGTCGGCAAACTTGCGTTCTTCCGTTGCTACTCGGGTACGCTCCAGGCAGGTTCCTATGTTCTTAACTCCACCAAGGACAAGAAAGAACGCGTCGGACGTATTCTTATGATGCACGCGAACAACCGTTCCGAAATCGAAGAGATTTATGCCGGCGACATCTGCGCGCTAGTAGGACTTAAAGATACCACCACCGGCGATACGCTGTGCGACGCCGCTCATCCCATCGTGCTGGAGAGCATGGAATTCCCCGAGCCGGTCATCAGAGTCGCTATCGAACCCAAGACCAAGGCAAGCCAGGAAAAAATGACTATGGCTCTCGTCAAGCTCGCCGAAGAAGATCCGACTTTCAAGACCTATACCGATCAGGAAACCGGTCAGACAATCATCGCCGGCATGGGCGAACTTCACCTTGAAATCATCGTCGATCGTATGCTCCGCGAATTCAAGGTCGAGGCAAACGTCGGCAAGCCGCAGGTTGCTTACCGTGAGGCGATCCGCCGTAAGGTCGACGTCGAAGGCAAGTATATTCGTCAGTCCGGCGGTAAAGGTCAGTACGGTCACTGCAAAATCTACATGGAACCCCTCGAGCCCGGTTCGGGTTACGTATTCGAAGACAAGACCGTCGGCGGCTCGATCCCGAAGGAGTATATCCCCGCTATCGACGCCGGCATAAGAGAAGCGAAGATGAGCGGTATCCTCGGCGGTTACGAATGCGTCGACTTCAAAGTCACCGTTTACGACGGAAGTTACCACGACGTCGACTCGTCCGAAATGGCGTTCAAGATCGCAGGCTCGATGGCTTTCAAAGAGGGCATGCGCAAGGCGGATCCTATGCTTATGGAACCCATCATGAAAGTGGACGTGACGCTTCCCGAAGAATACCTCGGCGACGTTATGGGCAACATCAGTTCGCGCCGCGGCAACCTCATGGGTATGGAAATCGTCAACGGAACTCAGGAAGTTCATGCCGAGATTCCTCTTGCCGAAATGTTCGGTTACGCGACCGACCTTCGTTCGCGCACCCAGGGCAGAGGCAACTACACCATGACCTTTGATCACTATGCGGAAGTTCCGAAGGCTATTGCCGATAAGGTTATCGGCGAAAGAGCCAAAAAAGAGTAAATAATTTTTGAGTTTTTTGCGTCAAAACGATTGAAAAAAAACAAAAATTCATTTATAATATGAGAAAGGGAGCGGACAAGCCTCATAGGCGTGTTCGCGGCAAGCCTTCGGGTTTTTCCCGAAGATAAATCGAAAATTAAAACCAAAAAATTATTCCGGAGGAAAAATAACAATGGCAAAGGCAAAATTCGACAGAAGTAAGCCCCACGTTAACATCGGTACCATCGGTCACGTCGACCATGGCAAAACCACCCTTACCGCCGCTATCACTACGACTCTTGCGGCAAAAGGTCTTTCTCAGAAGATGGCGTACGATCAGATCGATAAGGCGCCTGAAGAGAAGGCAAGAGGCATCACGATAAACACCGCTCACGTCGAGTATGAGACCGCACACCGTCACTATGCTCACGTTGACTGCCCGGGCCACGCCGACTACGTCAAGAACATGATCACCGGCGCCGCTCAGATGGACGGTGCAATCCTCGTCGTTGCCGCTACCGACGGTCCTATGCCCCAGACCAGAGAGCACATCCTGCTCGCTCGTCAGGTCGGCGTTCCCCGTATCGTCGTATTCATGAACAAGACCGACCAGGTTGACGATCCCGAATTGCTCGACCTCGTCGAAATGGAAGTCCGCGAACTTCTCAGTTCCTACGAGTTCGACGGCGACAACACCCCGATCATCCGCGGCTCCGCCCTCAAGGCTTTGGAAGCGGCTTCCGCAGGCAACGTCGACGGCGAAGATTGCAAATGCATTTTCGAACTTATGGACGCTGTTGACAGCTATATCCCCGAGCCCGTTCGCGACACCGAAAAGCCGTTCCTTATGCCTGTCGAAGACGTATTCACCATCACCGGCCGCGGCACCGTTGCTACCGGCAAGGTAGAGCGTGGCGTCGTCAAGATTCAGGATCCCGTCGAAATCGTCGGCATCAAACCCACCAACACTTCCGTCGTTACCGGCATCGAAATGTTCCGTAAGTCCCTTGACTTCGCTCAGGCAGGCGACAACGCAGGTATCCTTCTCCGCGGCATCGACCGTAAGGATATCGAGCGCGGTCAGGTTATCGCTAAACCCGGTACCATTCATCCGCACAACCATTTCACCGCTCAGGTTTACGTTCTGACCAAAGACGAAGGCGGCCGTCACACCCCGTTCCTTAACGGTTACCGTCCGCAGTTCTACTTCAGAACCACCGACATCACCGGTACCATCAAACTCCCCGAGGGAACCGAAATGGTTATGCCCGGCGATAACATCGATATGGAAGTTTCCCTTATCGAACCCGTCGCAATCGAAAAAGGTCTCCGCTTCGCTATTCGTGAAGGCGGCAGAACCGTTGGTTCGGGTACCGTTATCGACATTCTTCCCGACGTCGAAGTCGATGTTAAGCACAAGTAATTTCGCTTGAAATTATGAAAAACGAAAACGCGTTGCCGCTATGACAGCGCGTTTTTTTTGTGGGAGGAGCGTGCGGTACGATCGGGATTCGGTATATTACTCGATGACAACGGACGTCGAAATCGCGTTTTTTCGCGTAATTTTGTGTCGGAAAACATTATATATCGCGCAATCCGTTGACTAATCGACTGCGTTGTGGTATAATACGTATAACAAACTCAGGAGGTTTTTGTTATGAACAAAGGGGAATTTATCAAAGCAATCGCGGCGAAGGCCGGAGTGACCGATAAAGACGCGGCTAAAACTTTTGACGCGCTCGCAGAGGTAGTTAAAGAAACTTTGCTCGGCGGCGACAAGATTCAGCTCGCAGGTTTCGGTACTTTCGAACTTAAAGAGAAACCCGAGCGCGAGGGCATCAACCCGCTTACCGGTGCGAAAGTCACCATCAAGGCGAGCAAAGCGCCGTCGCTTCGTTTCGGCAAATCCTACAAGGATATGTTCAACTAAGCGAGAGACGGGCAGTGCGTTTTGCGGCATAACGCCGCAATCGGGCACCGCCACGACAGACGTTTTCAGTCAACGAAAAGCGACGGAATTTTCCGCCGCTTTTTTGTATACCGAAAAACGAGTTTTTCAACTCGTTTATAAACCGCGCCATATTGTGTGACGATAAGATTTAGTTTTCTATAACGCCGATACCAACCGCCCGGCGGCGATAAAAAGAAAGGATACCGCCGACTTGCTTGCCGGTGTGGGCAAAACAATCGGAAAAAAGAGCAAAGCAACCGCCAAAAACGAGAAAAACTCGCTTGAACCTCAAAAGTTCAAACGAGTTTCGCTTCTGGCGGAGAGATGGGGATTTGAACCCCAGTACGGTTTCGGCCGTAACACGATTTCGAATCGTGCGCATTCAACCGCTCTGCCATCTCTCCACGGGAGTAAGTTTTTCTCTTTGGCAGCCTTATATTTATATCACAAAATAAGGCGGCTTGTCAAACGATATTGCAAGGTTTGCCGTCACGAATTTCATAAAAGCGATTCGGGACTGTTTTCGTCGCGCAAAAAACCGTAGCCGGAACAATCCGCCGCCCGGTATAACTGCGGAATTGAAAATAGTCGCGGATATTTTGCCGTGGATTTTAAAAATGTTTCTCTGCCGTTAGCATAAAAAACCGGTGCGGAAAATCAGGCGCGGATTTTTATAGAGAAAGACCTGCGCAAAAGAGGTTAAGACACCGTTCGGTTTTCGGCGATGCAACCGGCTGTGGGGATATTATGACATGCGGGAGCAGGCACGTCCGCCGGGGCGAAGGCATCAGCGTCGGCTCTTGACGCAGCGGAGCGACATCGCATAGCGAATTTCCCGCATGCGAACAGCAAGAATTTTGCGGGTGAGCCGATCGAGATAATCGATCGACACGTTGCGCTTAGGGACCGACGTTAAAAGCGATTCGGCGTACTCCGAGCACGCCTTTTCAAAAGCCGTTTGCTGGTTCATGGTTACGTTTCTTCCTTTATTAAGTTTTTATTTCCGCGGAGTTCATACCGTCGGATTGTGCGGATAAAACCGCAATCACGAAAATTATACCACCCTTTATACCGGGAAAGCAACGAAGCGGCTGAGCGAAAAACCGCGAAGAACGTCTTATTTTGCCAAAATCGCAACAATCGCTTCGGTATTTTCGTGGCGGATTATAATTAAAAAACCCAACCGAACGTGAATTGTTTATATTATATCGACAGATTTATTGATTTTGTTGATTTTTTGTATTTATAATCGTTGATTTTTCATCCGACCGGTGATAAAATATTATTCGTTACTTACAAAAAACGGAGAGCGTATGAAAAAAGTAGCGATTGTAACGGACAGTAACGGCGGCTTGACCGCGGAAGAAGCGCGCGACCTCTGCGTCACGGTGCTCCCCATGCCCGTGTATATCGATAAAAAACTATATTTCGAGGGAGTCGACCTCAGTCAGGAGAAATTCTTCGAGTTGCTGCCGAACGCCGAGGAAGTACGGACTTCGCAACCGTCGCCGGCAGCCGTTACGGATCTGTGGGACGAACTGCTGAAAACCCACGACGAAGTGGTGCATATCCCCATGTCGAGCGGATTGAGCGGCTCGTGCGACAGCGCGAAAATGCTCGCGCGCGGTTACGGCGGAAAAGTCGAAGTTGTGGATAATCGCCGTATTTCCGTGTCGTTGCGACGTTCGGTTTATGATGCCGCGAAACTGCGTGACGGCGGCGCGTCTGCGGCAGAAATCAAGGAAAAACTCGAAAAAACCGCGGCGGTTTCGTCGATTTATATCACGCTGGAAACTCTTTATTATCTCAAAAAAGGCGGCAGAATAACTCCGCTCGCCGCGGCGGTCGGCTCGCTTCTCAACATAAAGCCCGTTTTACAGATTCAGGGCGACAAACTCGACGCTTATTCAAAGGTGCGCGGTAAAAAAGCGGCGCGCGCGGTGATGATAAAGGCGATTAAAAAGGATTTTGAGACGCGGTTTCGTGATGAAGTCGCAGACGGGCGTATGCGCCTGGACGTGGCGTATTCGGGAAATCTTGCCGAAGCCGAAGAATGGAAGAAAGAAGCGGAAGAAGCGTTCCCGGGGTTTGAGATAGGAATCGCGCCGCTTCCGCTGTCGGTCGCGTGCCATATAGGCGAAGGTTCGCTCGCGCTCGCCTGTACCGTCGAGCTGTAAATTACAGGTCTGATAAAATGCCGTCCGGCAGGGCTTATCTTGCTTTACGGCGTTTTTTCTCATTTGGGACGGCGAGAAAATAATTTTCGTAAGCCCCCTTGTTTTTCTTGATTAAACGCGCGGATTGTAGTATAATCGACTTGTTAATAATATTTACCGACGGGAGAGGCATTTGGAAACGTCGTATTACATAAGCGTTGCCATAAAAAAATATCTCGACGAGCGCGATATGAAATCGTATAAACTCGCCGAGGCTTCCGGTTGCAACAAAACCGCCGTCAACAACTGGTTGTATCAGCGGCAGATGCCGTCGGCTCGCGCGCTGACGAAACTTGCCGATTATATGAACGTTTCGCTCGATTATATGCTGGGACGCAGCGAAAACAAGAGCATAATCCGCAGCGGCTCGCCCGAAAAGTTCGCCCGCCGCATCGCGTCTCTTCAATCGCCCGCAGGAGTTTCGTCCTATCGCATCGCAAAAGAATGCGGCTTGGGAACTTCCGCCGTGTCGAAATGGAACGATTTCAAGCGTTTGCCGAAGATCGAAATATTGATAAAACTCGCCGACATGTTCGGCTGCTCGGTCGATTATCTCGTCGGCAGAACGAACTTGCCGTATTAGGGCAGAGAATACGGAATAAAAGCAAACCGTCTTGTATGAACACGAGACGGTTTTTCGTTTGGTTAAGGGATAATTATAAGGACAACGCCGTTGCGACGCGGAATCCTATGCCGGAACGAATCGATCTGCCTTATAAATTTTACTCTATTTTCAGTCCGTCGGGAGTCTTTGTAAAACGTGCGGAACAGAACGCGGTCATAAACTTTTGCATGAGGGCGATATCGTCGTAACCTACGGTTTCGAGCGCGGAATGCATCGCGAGCTGGGCAAGTCCCACGTCGCAGGCGTTAAGACCGGTTATCGCGCTCGCCATAGGTCCCAAGGTGCTGCCGCAACGCGCGTCCGAGCGGTTGTAGTATTCCTGATAAGTCACGCCGCAACGCTTCAGCAAAACTTTGATCGCGGCGGAACTCAGCCCGTCGGTCGCATAATTGACGTGGTGCTTGATTACAACGCCGCCGTTTACTACGGGAGCGATCGCGGGATCGCTTTTTTCGGGGTGAGCGGGGTGGACGGCATGCCCGTTGTCCGCGGAAAGCAGCATACCGTTTTCGATCGCGGCGTAAAAATCGTCGTCCGTCTTGCCGCATGCGGCGTTTATTTTTCTGAGCGCGGAGAAAAGCAACGACGAGCGCGCGCCCTGCTTTGTCATGCTGCCGATTTCCTCGTTATCGAAACATGCGCACACGGCAATACCGGCAGGCTCGCAGTCGATTATCGCGCGGACGGACGAGTAAACGTTCGTTAAGTTATCTATGCGCGGAGATACGAGAAATTCCGACTTCGCGCCCGAGCGAAAAGCCTTCACCGCAGGCACGGCGTAAAGATCGGCGTCGACTATTTCTCCGCCGCCGACGAGCGAATAAACGTCGGTCGCGTCGCCCGCGAGCGGCAACATATCGATCTGAGCGTTGAGTCCGCACTTGTCGTTGACTTCGCGGTTCTGGTGGATTGCCTGCCCGGGGATATTGAAAACGCCGTCGCTTACCACGGTTTTCGCTACAAGCCCGTCCGCAGTTTCATATACGGCGCGCCCCGCGATTTTCAGCGGAATATCCATCATGCTGTACATGACGAGTCCGCCGTATTCCTCGACGTTGACGCGCTTGCCTTCTTTGCTGTCAAGGAGCGCATTGCCCTTGACGTGAAGCGCGGGAGAGTCGGTGTGACAAGCGATCACGTTGAAGCCGCAGTCGCCGGGTTTGCCTATTCTGAACGCGACCAGCGCGCTGTCGTTTTTTACGAAATAGTATTTGTCGCCGGGTTTCGGCGCGAGTTTATCGGAGAGCGAAACGCGCGTAAAACCCGCCTCGTCCAGCATTTTCGCGGCGTTTTCGCACGCGTGAAAAGCGGTGTACGAACTGTCTAAAAATTCGGTTACGGTCATAAAATTACCTCGATAGTATAATGATTTCGGGTTAAAAGCGACGATGAACGCGCCCCGCGCCATGATTTAATCGCCGAGAATTTTCCGCGTGAGGACCGCGATTTCCTCGTCTGTCAGTCCCAGCGAACGGCAATATCCGACGGCGGCGGCGAGCGATTTTTCACATTCCCGCACGCGTTTTTCGCCGAGCGAAGCGGGAGTTTCGGGACAAATGAAACATCCCTTGCCCGCGCGGGTGTAGATGTAACCGTCTTTTTCCAGCGCGTCGTAGGCGTTCTTGACGGTGATCACGCTGATGCCGAGTTCGGTCGCGATTCCGCGTATCGACGGCAGCATCGCGTCCGGCGCGAGTTCGCCCGACAACACGCCTGCGGCGATCCGGTCGTAAACCTGCTCGTAAATCGGCTTTTCACTTTTGGGAGAGATAACGAGTTTCAAACGCCGTCCGTCCTTTCGTTTTCGTCGTATTCCTTAATTATATTATCAAAGACTGATTTTGTCAAACTTCTTTTGTCCCGCCTTCACGCCGGCACAGGTAAAAGCGGCGAACAGCACCGCGCCGATCGCGAACGTTATCGCGCGGACGGGGAGATATGCGGGGTTAAGTCCGTCGAGCGAATCGGTGAGCGCGGGAATAAGCCTGACGAGAGTTTCGCACGCGGCGTACAGTATGAGATAGCCGACAAGTCCGAACAGGGTGGGGAATCCCGATTTGTAACCCGTGCGGTAAAAGCCCGCGAGGAATATGAGATTGAAAACGCCGTAGCCGATAAGAACCACGCCGAAGAACGCGAGGTTGGGATCCAGTCCCACGTTGTTGCCGGCGGGCGAAATCACGAAATCGGCAATCGCGGCGCAGATTCCGCACACGGCGAGGGTGAGCGTTTCAAACGCTATGATCACTGCCGCCGAGGCTGTCACGACGTCGCGGCGGCGCACGGGCAGAGTCACGGTAAAGTCAAGATTTTTGTTCGCCCTGCCGATATTGAACGCGTTGAAAACCGCGAGAAAAACGTAACCCGGCGCGATTATCATGGGATAGTTCGGGATAATCGTCAGCACGCCCAGCAGCGCGAACAGCCACAGCGTGGGGTGCGTGGAGAAAAACAGTTCTTTCTTTACGAGCGAGTAAAGCGCGGAACGCTTGTTTTTGGTTTTTTCGGTCATAGCGCGGCATCTCCTTCGCCGTTGCGGCGGTAGTAGTAAATCATTACGTCCTCTAGATCGGGTTTTTCGGTGACGAACCCGTCCGTGGGCAGGTCTCCGCGTTTTACCAGCGCGGAGAACGAGTAAGAGTTGGTCTTGTATCCCACGGCTTTCGCTTTTATTTCGTCCGTGAGTTCGTCCGCGCCGCCGCGGATAACGACGTGTCCGTCGATAAGATCGTCGCGCGTTTCGTCCGAAATTATTCTGCCGTCGCGGATAATAAGTATCTTATCGGCGCACTTGTCGAGATCGGAAGTGACGTGAGTGGAGAAAAGTATGCTTTTGCCGCGATCGTACGCGATCGAACGGAAAAGGTCGAGAAGTTCGTCGCGGGCAAGCGGATCCAAGCCGCTCGTCGGTTCGTCCAGAAACAGCACGTCCGCGTCGTGAGAAAGCGCCAGAGCCAGCGCAAACTTCACTTTCATGCCTGCCGAAAAGTCGCGGATCCGCTTGTTCTCGTCAAGCCCGAACTTTTTTATAAGATTGCCGTAAACGTCGTCGCGCCATGTAGGATAAAACCCGCTCAACATCTTCGCGACTTTTCCCGCCTTGAAGTAGGGGTAGTAGTCGAATCCGCCCGAGGCGAACGCCACGCGGCTTTTTATCTCTTCTTCCCGGTCGCGCATCGAGAGCCCGAACGCCGTCACTTCGCCCGCGTCGGGGCGCACGACGCCGAGCGCGCATTTCATCGTCGTGGTCTTGCCTGCGCCGTTCGCGCCGATAAATCCCGTTATCAGCCCCGGCTCGAGCGAAAATGAAACGTCTTCTATCCCGACGCTCCCGTATCGTTTCGTCAGTCCCTTCGCTTCGAATATTCCCATTGACGCTCCTTCGCCGCCTCTTGCGGCAACTGTACATATTGTATATACACAGTATATACGCGTACAATCGCGTTGTCAAGCGATTTGATAAAACTTTTTGAAGTTTATTCGGTAGTAGAGTAGCGACGAAACGATAGAATAAGTCAATATTTGTATGGAAAAACACATTGATAAAAGTGAAAAATAATGGTAATATACTAATGATAGAATACGAATCTGAAATCAATAGGTTAGTTTTTCGGAGGAAAAAGTATGAGAAAATTTTTGAAGGCTGCAATCGCGTTTACGCTGTCGCTCGGCTTTGTTTTCGGCACCGCCGCGTGCTCGAAAACGAGCGGTCAGTACGCACTGCCGTACTATGATCAGTCCGCCGACGACGTGTACAATGACGATCTCTATTACAGAAACGATATGGAGGCGGCTTGCGCCGATCCTACCGTTATCTATATCGACGACGAGTCCGATCCGGATTACGGCTGGTTTTTCATGTATCCCACTTCGGACAGCGATTTCGGCTGTCACGGATATTCGGCTTATCGCAGTAAAGATATGGAAACGTGGGAATACGTAGGTCCCGTGTTTGAACCCGCCGCCGCGAGCTGGTCGCACTTCAACCTGTGGGCGCCGGAAGTCATACGCGACGAGAAAAACGGCAAGTATTACCTGTTCTATTCGGCAAAGGACGACAGCCGCACCGACGGCAAGTATTTCGACAATCACGCCGAAGAAAAAGAATACCACGAGATCGAAAGAGTAGCGAATGGCTATGATTACGCCGCGGCGACGGCGGCTATGGACGCCGAGAAAATCAGGTTTTCGACCGACGCCGCGTTCGACGGCTATACCGATCGGCAGAAAACAACGATAAAGAACGAACTTGCCAACTATGAATCGCGTAAAAATCAGGTCGAGAGCGGCAACATGTCCGACGCGGATAAACAGAAAACGATCCTCGGTTACGCCCGCGAGTCGCTGATCGCGATCCGCGCGGTCAAGATCCATTTCTCGCGCGCGAACAATCCGTATTCGATAGGAGTCGCGGTTTCGGACAGTCCGAGAGGGCCTTTTACGCAGTACGTAAACGTCGAGGGCAGCGACGGCTATGACGAAAACAACCGCACGCTTTCCGTTTCCGATCCGTTCATCAGCCACGAAGACCTTTTTGTCGGAACAACAGGCAAAACCGGTTATCACGAAATATTCGTGCCCATCGACGTGCATCCCTATGTCGATCCGGCTACCGGCAAAAAGTATATCTATTTTGCAAACACCTACATGGGCAATAACGTTTACGGCATGGAAGCGGGCGAGAACTGGACGGACGATCCGAAGTGGGAAACGCTGACCTACCTTGCGCGCACGGGCTATCAGACCGTGGACGGGAATAAGCGTACCGACTATCCCGACGAGAACATCAACGAAGGTCCGTACATGTATTACGACGCGGAAACCAAGACCTATTACCTCACGTTCTCGATCAACGGTTATCCGAACAAAATGTACGCCGTGGCTCAGGCGATCGGCAAAAGCCCGTTAGGTCCTTTCACCAAGATCAACCGCGCGGACGGCGGACTTATTCTCTCGTCGCAACCGGAATGGGATCATGTGTCCGGCACCGGTCATCACTCGTTCGTCCGCTATGACGGAAAACTCTACATCGCTTATCACGCGCACTACAACCGTCAGTACGGCGGAGAGGGACAGCGCGGCAGCTGCGTCGACGAAGTACTTTTCTACACTCGTCCCGACGGACAGAAACTCCTGCACGCAAACGGTCCGTCCTATGCGCTCATGCCCAAGATCGGTCCTGCCGCCGGGTACAGGAACATCGCCGGGCAGGCGACCGTGACGGCGACGGGCGGCGACGACGATACCGACGCCGGATATCTCAACGACGGACTTATCGCCTACAACACTTTCAACGATTATATCGGTCAGTTCACCACCAAAAAGAACACGAACATTACCTTGACGTTCGACGATTACCGCGCAATCCGCTCGGTCATGATCTTCAATTCCAACGACCTCGAAACCATGTTTGACAATGTGTCGAGAATCGAGTTCGACTTCGTCAAGACCGACAAAAACGGCAAGGAAGTGACGGGCACGGCTTACATCGCCGATCTTAAATTCGACAAAGACAAGTTCACCACGCACTGGGATCCCGACGAGAACGAAAACGTCGCGCGTCCGGGCGGCTCGGTAGCGGTGGAGTTCGACGAAATCCGCGTCAAAACTATCCGCATCACGATCCAGTCGGATAAACCCGTGTGCATTTCCGAGATTTTCGTTCTCGGTAAATAAGGAGGGAAAATCATGAAAAAGAAAATTATTTCTCTCGTACTGATACTCACTTTGCTACTTTCCGCGTTCGCTTTGGCGGCATGCGGCGACGCGCAAAACAACGGACTGTTTGACGGTTATGTCCGCAAACCCGAAGCCCCGCCTGCCGATCGCAACGCCGATGTCGACGCGGACGAGGGCATCGTGTTCGACGGCAAGTTCGACGAGGACATCTGGCAGAATCTGACCTGGGTGGAGATGGTTTCCACCCGCAATCAGCGCGACGACCGTTATACAATGGTCGACCTCGACGACTGTACGATAAAAGCCACCGGCACAATGACAGACAAGGGCGTTTACTATGCCATGATTACCGACGATCCGATCAACTGGAACGGCAATAACACCACCGACAAGCGCGATCCTTTCCAGAAAACCGGCATGTCGGTGTACATTGCGGACTGCTCCTATCGCTCGATCGACGAAGGCGCGTTCGAGTTCGGGTTTGCGACCGACGGAACGTACCAGCTTCGCAAGCGCATGCTGGGCGAGTATATGGTTTACCCCGTTTTAGGCATCGGCACCGGAGTAAACGTCAAGGGCGAAGTAAACACCGCGAACACGCAGGGTTACGCCATAGAAGTCTTTATCCCGTGGAAGTCCTTGGGTTACGAGAGTAAGCCCGACGCGATAATGAGCATGTTCACCATCGAGCGCAACCAGTTCGCGAGGGAAAAGTCCCCGTTTGCGTGGGAACTCATCGGCAAGCCGTTCGGCGTGGACTTCGGCGCGCCCGGCACCTGGTTCAAGTTTGACGAAAGCGGCAGAGTCGTCGCGTCCGAGGGCGAAAACTTCGGTCATCTCGACAGCAGGACTTACTATTCCGAGGGATTCGATCTCAGCCACGACAACGGCGAAAATCCCTATGTCGATTCGACGGCGGGACCGGACGCGAAGTTGTATATCAAAAACTTCAACGAAACGAAATTCTACGTCGAAACCACGATCAAAGTCAACGAGATCTACAACGGCGACAAGTACCCGAAAGTGGGCTGGATGTTTATGGGCGAGCCGACGACGCAGAACGGCGAATCTCATTTCCGTTCGGTGATGGCGATGTACGACGTGTCCGCGGACGCTTCCTCGATCAAGAACTTTATTGCGACCGAAACGAACATCGATACCGTTTCCGGCTGGGCATGGAGTTCTCCGAAAATTCTTAACGCAAACAACGACATAGGTATTACCGTCGACAACGCAAAAATCGCGGTTTACAGGAACGGGAGCAAATTCCATTACTTTATGAACGACGTCTATATCGGCGAGAGAACCTATGATTATATCGGCGACAACACAAAAACGGGCGGCGCGATCCTGTCCTTCAACGTCGGCGCGAAATACTTTGATTACACGATTCTCAAAGGCGACGCGGCGGTGACGAAGGGAGAGGCGATGATAGAAACCAAACACTACACGATCGACGGCGACGACAGCGACTGGGCGGAATACTCCGGTAGAGTACTCGGCTCCTATGCTTACGACAACAGCGGCAAAGAATTTACCGTAAAAGCCATTCTCAAAGACGACGGACTGTACTTCGTCACGAAGGCGAAACACGCGGTTTACCTCAGTGGCAACAGCGAATGGTCGCACAACACCAGCCTCGAAATAGGCATGACCGTGAATAACGGCGATGGAAGTACGACGCTGCACGTCACGCCGGACAAAGCACATCTTTGCACCGCGGTAATGAAGACAGAGGACAGCGGCGTGACGGGCTCGTACACGCGCTACACCACCGTCACCGAAGGTTACGTTTCCGCCGCGCAACTCAATGCGCTCGGCGCGATCGTCGACGGTAAAGTGAGAGTCGCGTTCTCCTGGCGTACCGGTACGGGCAAGAAACTCGCGGACGGAACCTGGGATCCGGCGGAAAACGACGTAATCAATTCGCTCGGAAGACTCAACGATCAGCCGTATATCTGGTATCAGGTCGACACTCCCGCGTGGGAAAAAGGACACCGCAGTTATGTCGGCGGCAGCGGCATAACGCTTTCCGGCAAAGCGACCGAACGCGTCATAGACGGCGACGACGGCGACTGGGCGGGCTGGAGCGGTCGCGAATCGGTTGCGAGAGGCAACGACGATCCGTCCAAGGGCTTTGTCGCGCGGTATCATAAGGGCAACGACGGACTGTACTTCTTCGTGAGAGTCGCGCACAACAAGTACTCGACCAACGACTACGATTGCGGCATGCTCAGCAACTTCGTCATCGAAACCGCCACTTCGACCAGCTCCAACACCGAACACAGCGGCACGCGTCAGTTCTTCTTTACGCCCATCGGTTGCGTCCGTCAGGGCGACGCGGTGGACTACGTGATGAAAACTACGGGGAGCGTGGGCAACTACGTTACGATCGTCGAAGGGTTTATCCCCAACGACATGATCTGCAATCCCGACGCGACTCGTTTCGATCCTGCCACCGGTCTTGGCAAGGGAAACTACGTCGTGCGCATCGGCGGCGCGTGGAGAACGCGCGGCGACGTGATCAGCATCAAGGCGGGATCGTACGATTACTGGGAGCCCACCGACGCAAGCGGCTGGAATGTAGTCGATATGTACTACCTCACCGCAAACGGTATCGAAACCAGATAACGCGCGCAAAACCCGAAACGTTTCGGCGGGAGATAACGATTTTCCCGCCGGACGCGTAAAGCGCGGATAAAACAGCCTTTTTTCATTTCCATTTCTTCTTCAGGTCGTCCTGCGTGTGCGTCGACGCGTGCGCAGGACGACTTTTTGATGTTCGGGTTTAATAAAATTTGCGAAAACGCTTGCATTATGAATTTTGTTGTGCTATAATGATAACCCGAACGAAGGGTGTTCGTTCGCGACTGGGTGTAGCGCAGTTCGGTAGCGCGCTTGAATGGGGTTCAAGAGGTCGGAAGTTCAAATCTTCTCACTCAGACCAAAAAGACGTCGCTTGACCGTAAAAGCCGGGCGACGTTTTGTTTTATCCGTGTTTTTTATTGTCGTACGATTGACATCGGACTACAAAAAGTATATACTGACACTGTCGTGCGGAAGTGGCTCAATGGTAGAGCGTCGGCTTCCCAAGCCGAATGTTGCGGGTTCGAGCCCCGTCTTCCGCTCCAAAGATAAAAGGACATCGCAAGATGCCCTTTTATCTTTGGAGCGAAACCAAGGGACGAACTTTGTTTGCAACAGCAAACAAAGTTCGCGAACCAACGCGAAGCGTTAGTTCCAAAGGTCGGCGTAATGCCGCCGACCGCCGTCCCGTCAGAACCGACCGCCGCCAAAGTAGTTATTGCAACCCGCGTTCGCGAACCAACGCGTAAGCGTTAGTTCCAAAGGTTGCCGTAATGCCGGCAACCGCCGCCCCGTCAGAACCAACCGTTGCCAAAGTAGTTATTGCAACCCGCGTACGCGAACCAACGCGTAAGCGTTAGTTCCAAAGGTTGCCGTAATGCCGGCAACCGCCGCCCCGTCTTTTCCGATATTGCTGATATGGTTGCGTATTCGCTCCATGTCGGGGATTCCACGAAACAGCCGAGCAAGACCACTCGGTTGTTTCTCTGAAAGACGAGGAAGCGCGGAGGCTGCACATTCAATTTTAAAATTCTAACGCGCACATTCCGTTCAGAACGTCATTCAGAGCAAAACCATCAGGTTTTGCGTGGAATCCCCCACGGGAGAAAACGAATAAATCCTTGCCATTCCGAGCGTAGCGACAGCACGGCAACGATAATATTAAGAACAATATCCTTACTCGTCACGGCGCGTTTCCCTTGACTTTACCGGCGAACGGGTATAAAATCAATGTCGGAGTGAAACGTATGAAATCGTTGAAAGCGTTATACAGAATAGGCGCGGGACCGTCGAGTTCGCACACAATGGGACCGGAGAAGATCGTGACGGAGTTTTTGTCGCGGCACGGCGGGGCGGACGGGTATATCGTCACGCTTTACGGCAGTCTGGCGGCAACCGGCAACGGTCACGGCACCGACGAAGTTATCCGGAAAGTAATGCCCGGGCGCGTGAAAATCGTTTGCGACACCGAATCGAAAGATTTGCCTCACCCAAACACCATGGACGTTACGGCGGTTTACGGCGACGAGAAAGTAACCGAACGCGCCTACTCCGTGGGCGGCGGCGCGATCCTTTTCGAGGGACGCGAGGGCGGCGACGGCGAGGACGTTTATTCCTTTAATTCGTTTCACGAAATAGCCGCGCATTGCCGCGACAACGATATGCGTCTTTACGAGTACGTCCGCGAGTGCGAGGGCGATGAAATTTTCGGTTATCTCGGCAAAGTCTGGGAGCGCATGAAACTCACGATAAAGGAAGGATTAGCCGCGACCGGCACGCTTCCGGGCGGTCTTGACATCAGCCGCAAAGCGAAGTTTTTGTATCGTCAGCATTATCTCGGCGAAACGGCGGAAGTACGTGCCGACAGGCTCGTCTGCGCTTATGCTTACGCCACCAGCGAGCAAAACGCCGCGGGCGGGACGATAGTCACCGCACCCACTTGCGGCTCGTGCGGAGTAATGCCGTCCGCGCTCAGATTCATGCAGGACGAGCACGGTTTTACCGACGAAAAAGTGATTAACGCCATCGCAACCGGCGGTATTATCGGCAATCTTATCAAGACCAACGCCAGCATCAGCGGGGCGGAATGCGGTTGTCAAGCGGAAATCGGCTCGGCTTGCGCCATGACCGCCGCCGCGCTCGGCGAACTTTTCGACATGAGTCTGGAACAAATCGAGTATGCCGCGGAACTGTCGATAGAACATCATCTGGGACTAACGTGCGATCCCGTGCGCGGACTTGTGCAGATTCCCTGTATCGAGCGCAACGCCGTCGCCGCAATGCGCGCGATAAACGCGCTGTCCATCTCCAACTTTTTGACCTATACCCGCAAGGTTTCATTTGATACCATTGTCGAAACCATGTACGAAACGGGCAAGGACCTGGGGCGCGGCTACCGAGAAACCGGCGAGAGCGGTCTTGCAAAACTCTACCGCGAAGGCGACGCCGCCTGCGACCGGTGAGAGAAAGGTTAAAAAACCGATACACCATTATCAATCCCTATAAAATCCCGCAAAAAGTGAAATTTTGTGACAAAAATTTCACTTTATTTTTTTATTATTTTCTTGACAATAATTAAACATATAAATAAAATAGTTATCGTGATAAGTAATTTCGGAGGTCGGTATGAGTCAGTTTACCGAGGACATACACGGGCATTTAAGGTCGATACACGGCGGAATCACGAAGATATTGTTTGCGCCGTTCAGAGAAGCGGGGCTTACGCCGCCGCAAGCGTTCACGCTGACATGCATACGCCGGCTCGGCGACGGAATAACGGTGGGCGACGTTTGCCGGGAACTGAAAACGCCGCTGTCGAATACGACGAACATAACGATCCGGCTGGAAAAACTGGGGATTATCACGCGCCGCCGCGACGAGAACGACCGCCGCAAAGTCGTGCTTGCCGTCACGGACAAGGGAAGAGAAGCATTTAAAAAAGCGGATAAAATCTACGACGAACTCAACGCGCGCATCGACGAGAATTTCACGCCGGAAGAAAAAGGGAACATACTTGCGGCGTTCCGTATGCTGGACGAGCGCGTACACGAATACGGCAAACAAGGAGATTGTTTCAATGGAAAAAACTAAAAGGAAAACAGTCGGATCGTACTACCTGAAATACTGGTATCTGATACTTGCCGCGTTCGTTTTGCTGGTGACGGAAGCGTTGTGCGATCTTGAACTTCCGGACTATATGAAAAACATAGTCAATACGCTCACCGATCTTAACGCCGCGGACAAAACGCGCACGATACTCTACTACGGCGGAATAATGCTCGGGTATGCCGCGGCAACAACGGTTTGTGCGGTTGCGGTCGGTTATATCGCCGCGATTCTCGGTTCGAAAGCGTCGCGCGACCTTCGCCGCGACCTGTTCGACAAGGTTTCCGCGTTTTCCGCCGCCGACGTCGACAAGTTCACGGTTTCGTCGCTGATCACACGCAGTACCAACGACGTGACGCAGATCCAGAACTTCTCGATAATGCTCGTCCGCATGGTCATGTACGCCCCCGTCATGGCGATCGGCGGCATCGTCAAAGCGGTGCGCCTCACCGCCGGCATGAGTTATCTTTTGTGGGTGATCGTCGCCGCTGTCGCACTCGTTCTTATCGCGATAATCGTGCTGATGGCGATCGTCCAGCCGAAATTCATGAAATTGCAAACGCTGATCGACAGACTCAACGGCGTGGCGAGAGAGGGACTTAACGGCATGCTCGTCGTGCGTGCGTTCAACGCCGAATCCCGCGAGGAAGCGCGTTTCGACGACGTGAACCGCGAACTCACTTCCGTAAACCTCTTCACCAACCGCGTGATGAGCGCGCTGTTCCCGGTCATCAATATCGCGATGAACGGAGTGTCCGTCGCGGTCGTATGGATCGCGTCGTACTTTGCGAAAGACGTGACCGACGTCGCCGCGATGATGGCTTTCATGAGTTACGCCGTGCAGATCATAATGTCGTTTATGGTCATCACCATGGTATTCGTGCTCGCGCCCCGCTCGCTCGTGTCAGCACGCCGCGTCGACGAAGTACTAAACCGCGAGATATCCGTGCGCGACGGCGAGTTCGCCGTGCCGCTTGTTAGTTCTCGCGGCGAACTCGAATTCGACAACGTGAGTTTTTCTTACGACGGCGCGGAAGAGAACGCGATTTCGGGCGTGAGTTTCAAGTGCTCGCCCGGCGAAACCACCGCGATCATCGGCGCTACCGGCAGCGGCAAGTCCACGATAGTCAAACTTATTCCCCGTCTTTACGACGCGACGGCAGGCAGCGTGAAACTCGACGGCAGAGATGTCCGCGACTATACGCTTGCGTCGCTGCGCGAGGCGGTAGCGTTCGTACCGCAAAAGAATCTGCTGTTCTCCGGTACGGTGGAAAGCAATATTAAACTCGCCGACGAGAAAGCCGCGGACGGCGACGAGAGAATGGAACAAGCCGCGTCCGTTGCGCAGGCGACCGAGTTTATCGCCGGTCGCGACGGCGGATTCAAGAGCGAAATCGCCCAGAGCGGCGGCAACGTTTCGGGCGGACAAAAACAACGCCTTGCGATTGCCCGCGCGCTTTACAAAAATTCGCCCGTACTCGTGTTCGACGACAGTTTTTCCGCGCTCGACTTCAGGACCGATGCCCGGCTTCGTGCCGCGATACGCGAAACCGCCGCGGATAAAAACGTGATTATCGTCGCCCAGCGCGTGGGTACGATCATGAATGCCGACAGAATAATAGTACTCGACGACGGCAAGGTCGCGGGACAGGGTACTCACCGCGAACTGATGAAGTCGTGCCCCGTGTACGCCGACATCGCGCGGTCGCAATTATCCGAGGAGGAACTGAAAAATGAGTGAACAGCGTAGTGTAAATCGTCCTCCGCGCGGGCCTATGGGCGGACACGGTCCGGGAGGTCCCGGAATGCGCCCCGGCGAGAAAGCCAAGGACTTTAAGGGAACGCTGAAAAAATTAGTCGGATATATGCGCCCGTCGCTTTTCGCGATAATAATTTCGCTCGTGTTTGCGGTAGGTTCGGTCGTTCTCACGCTGAATATCCCGGGACTTCTCGGCGACAGCACCGACAAACTCATCGAAGGCTTTATGCAGAAGCAGATTTATTCGCAACTCGACGAAACGGTGCGCGACAGCGAAATGCCGTTCGACGGACTTGCGTCGCTGGCGCGTAACACCGGCATCAAAACCGTCGACGAACTTTTCGAGGCAATGAAAGCGGGCGGCGCGATCACCGACGAGCAGATCGGCGGGATCCGCGACAAACTCGGCAACTATGCGGACGGCGTGTTCGCGATGAGCCTTAACGAGCCGCCTTCAATAGACATAGACGCGATAATCGGCTTACTCACGGTCATATCCGTGCTGATATTCGTGTCGGCGGCGATCTCGTACACGCAGTCGTTTATTCTTGCGGGCGTGGCGCAAAAGACCTCGTACAGATTGCGCCGCGACATCGACGAAAAAATAAACAAACTGCCGCTGTCCTACTATGACAAGACCACAAACGGCAACGTGCTGTCATACCTTACCAACGACGTGGACACCGTGTCCACAACGCTGAACCAAAGTCTGTCGCAACTCGTCAGTTCGATCACGACGATCGTGGGCGTGCTGGTGATGATGATCAGGATCAGTTGGCTGATGTCCGCGGTTGCCGTCGCGATCGTCCCGATCTCCGTGATACTGATAATGCTGGTCGTCAAGTTCAGCCAGAAATACTTCCGTCGTCAGCAAACCGCGCTTGCCGAAGTCAACGCGCACATAGAAGAAGCGTTCGCCGGCAATACCGTGATTCAACTTTACGGCGGCGAGGACGAATCGATAGAGAAGTTCCGCGGGTACAACGAGGAACTCGCGGGGACTGCGCAGAAATCGCAGTTTCTCAGCGGTCTTATGATGCCGATCATGAACTTTATCGGCAATATCGGTTATGTCGTGACCTGTGTTCTCGGCGGCGTACTGACCGCGAGCGGCGCGATCACCGTGGGCAATATCCAGTCGTTCATCACATATATCCGCCAGTTCAACCAGCCGATCGGTCAGATGGCGAATATCGCGAATACGCTTCAGTCCACCGTGGCTGCGGCGGAACGCGTGTTCGGGTTCCTCGACGCCGAAGAGATCAAAGAAACGGGCGACGCGGTGCCGGAAAACGTGCGCGGCGACGTGGAATTCAGGAACGTGCGCTTTGGCTACGATCCCGAACAAATCGTTATCAAAGATTTTTCCTCGGTCGTCAAAGCAGGACAAAAAATAGCGATCGTCGGACCTACCGGCGCGGGGAAAACCACTATCGTAAAACTGCTGATGCGTTTTTACGACCTTAACGGCGGACAGATTTTCCTTGACGGCAGGGATATTGCCGAGTTCACCCGCGCGGGACTTCGCGATCAGATGGGCATGGTCTTGCAGGACACCTGGCTGTACGGCGGCACGATCATGGAAAACATCCGCTACGGCAGACCGGACGCCACCGACGCCGAAGTCGTCGAGGCGGCTAAACTCGCGTGCGCCGATCACTTTATCCGCACGCTCGACGGCGGCTACGACTTCGTTATCAGCGAGGACGCGGACAATATTTCTCAGGGACAAAAACAACTTCTCACCATTGCGCGCGCGCTGTTGTCCGATCCCAAAGTACTGATTCTCGACGAGGCGACTTCGTCCGTCGATACCCGCACCGAACGGCTTATTCAGAATGCTATGGAAACGCTTATGCAGGGCAGAACGAGTTTCATCATCGCTCATCGCCTGTCCACGATCACGGGCGCGGACAAGATACTCGTGCTTCGCGACGGCGACGTGGCGGAGCAGGGCACGCACTCCGAACTCATGGCACAAAAAGGTTTTTACGAGCAACTGTATTCCAGCCAGTTCGAGAACTGACGAAAAAAAATAAATCACGCGTTAAGACGGAGCCGCACGGGTTCCGTTTTAATTTTCGATAACGAGGGTATAACCGATTGAAAAATTCGCGGGAGTGTGGTATTATTTTGTAAAAAGCACCGAAGAAAAACGGGAGAAAACTATGGACAAGGCGAGTTTTATTTATATAGCGGCGGCGAACGGCACCGAGGAGAGCCGGGCTTCGGCGGATTACGTTTGCGGCGGCGCGCACGACGAGCGCACGATCGTAAAAGCGTTTGCCGAGTGCGCGGAAAAGAACAAAAATGTTTATTTTTACAACGGCGTCTATAATATCGACGGCTTTACCGACTTCGGCGACGGCGGTCCGCTCGCGGCTGTGGTTTTTCCGCGCGTTCATCGCGAAATAGCCGTTATCGGGCAAAATCACGAGTACGGTTTTCAGCGTTCGTTCCGTGACGGCGTGGTGTTCCGAGTTTCGGCGCAGGCGCTCGCCGGCATAAGCGGCGAAGCGTCGGTCATGCGCGGCGCGTGGACGGAAGCCGGCATACAGAACGGTTCGTCGCTGCGGCTTGAAAATCTCGCCGTCGTGCTTGCGAATAACTCCCGCGCCGTGCGTTGTATCGACCTGAGGAGGACGGACAGGGTCGAGGCGAAAAACGTCACGATGATTTCCTACGGCGACGCGCTCGAAACCCGCGGAGTCGGACTGGATATTACGCCCGACGTGCCGGGAAAAGGCTGCATAGGTCTTACCATGACCGACGGCAGCAACTACAATTACAGCAATTATACCAACGTGCACGCCTACGGTTTCGACGAGGGCATACAGGTCGGCGGCGAACACGTCGTGTGCGTAAACTGCGGATCTACGATCGGCAGGTACGGCTTTACGTTCGGCAATTACGAATTAAGGTGCGGCTCGAACCACCCGATCACGCTGATTAACTGTCTTGACGAAAGAAACATCAATCTGCCGTACTTCGGCAAGTGGTGCGGCGACGGCGCGCCCGACGGCAACGGTCGGCTCGTGGGCGAACAGGAAGTCACGTTTATCGGCTTTAATATCGAACGCACCGCGGCGCACACGCCCGGCGGCAAGCTCGGCGACCTTATGCGCGAGGAGATACCGGGCAAGTGGAAGGGCAATATCGATTTTACCGCCCAGACCGCCTGGAACAGCGTCAATTCTTCGGACTTCAAACTGTGGGAAAGCGACGGTTCGGGCAGCGGTATAAAGACGCGCAACAACTGTCACAAGACCGTTTGCGGCACTGCCGAACGCCTGTCTTACTATCCGACGCTCGGTCAGCAGATTTACGATACCGACCTTAATAAAATGCTGGTTTGTATCGATCCCGACCGCAAAAAATGGGTGGACTACGAGGGGAACGAGGTCTGATTATGTACGAAAGATTTTATCGGGGCTGCCGAAAGCGAGCATATCGTCATCTTCTGCCGCATTTAAGTTTTCGGTCGGCTTTGCGCAAAATATCGGCACAACGGCGCAATAATTCGGCATTACGCGCTTTACAATCGCGCGTAAAAACGTTATAATGCGTGACAGAAGCAGAAGTTAAAAGTCCCCGGCAAAAATATTATTGCGGTTTGTTTCCGAGCCGCCGGAGAGATTATGAGCAAAATTACGAGAGTGGGCGTGGTGAGATGGGACGCGTGCGGCGATCTCACGACTTTTTTCGGTGCGAGCGCGTACAGGACGCTGCGCAACCCGAAGTATCGCGGCAGACTGCCGTTCTATACGCGGTTTTCGGCAGCGGACGCGCTGTCCGAGTTCGATTTTCCGACCGATCCCGCCGAATACGCCGACGAAGAAACGCGGCTTGCGGCAAACGCGGGCGCGGATTATTTCATGTTCTGTTACTACCCGAACACGCCGTTTTACAAGGTCGACTACGGCAAAAACGTCGGACTTTCGACCATTGCGCCGTACCTTTACCGGTTGAACGCCGGCATGAACGCTTATAAAAAATTACCCGACAAGCACGGGGTGAAGTGGTGCGCGATCATCGGCGTGTCGCGGCTCGACGGCGGTGATTACGAAAAACTGGCGGACGATTTCGGTTCGGACGATTACGAAAAGATCGACGGCAGACCGCTCGTGTACGTTTTTACGCGCGACGAAGAAGAGGACTATGCCGCAAAAATAAGGCGAGCGGCGAAAAAGCGCGGTTTCGATCCGTTCGTGGTCGCGATGTACAACGCCGGGAAGGACGAAGGTTTCGATGCCGTGGGATCGTATGCGGTGGGCGGCGCGCCTTGCGAAAACTACGCCGCGAACTATTTCGACTGGTGGAAAGAACATCACCGCAAGCGTCTCGATACCGGCAATCCCGTGATACCCGCGGTTGCCATGGGTTGGGATCCGCGCCCGAGAATCGACGCGCCCGTCGTGTGGTACGGGTATCCCGAGGGCGAGTACGAGGAACTCGGCGAAAAAGAAATACTCGATCAGGCCGAAGCGGCGCGGAAACTTCTATGTGATAATCCCGCCGCAAGCGTCGGTCACGCCACGTTCTTTGCGTGGAACGAGTTTGAGGAAGGCGGCTGGATCTGCCCGACCGTCGCCGTGGACGAAAACGGTGATCCCGTCAGCGATAAGTCCGGCAAAATCGTGATAAACGACGACAAACTCCGCGCCTTTGCCGCCGCCGTCAAAGTGCTGAAAGGAGAGTAAAAAGTTAATCGTTTTTATAGTGCGTAATTCAAAAGACGAAGGTCATTGCCAAAGTAAAGGCAATGACCTTTTTGCGTGTGGAATTTACTGTATCGGACAAATAATTGACCATATAATTTCCGGGAATTTCTTGTTTTGCCCGCGAATTATAAAAAAATGACAAGTTTTGCAAAAAGCGCGGACATTGCCGAATGACGAAGAAAGCGGGTATAATAGTTTTACGATACTACACAGGGAGAAGGGGACTTTGAAAAGATTGTGTGCGTGGATGTCGGTACTGGCGGTTTGTGTCGCGGCGGCAGGCTGCGTGCGCACGAACGAAGCAAACCCCGAAAACGACATGAAAGACAGATACATTGCGGCGGCGGGTGCTTGCCTCGAATGGGTGGAAAAACAAATGCTTACGTTCGACGGCGGGTCGTGGGGCGTTTACGAGCGCATACGCATCTCGAAGAATGAGCGAGTCAGTCTTTGCCGCCCCGACACGGCTTCGGAATACCTGCTCGCCGTGCATCTTTACCGCAAGGCAACGGGCAGCGACGCTTATGCACGCGAGTTCGACAACGTATTCAGATGGCTGGAACGCTCGCGTATCGGTTACGAGCAAGGCGAACCAGGCGGTTATCCGTTCGCGCTGCTGGACGGCAAAAAGCAGTATAATTGCGCCGATCCGACGCTGTATCAGAACGATAACGGCAAAATCATTTCCAACCTTATCGAAATTTATCGTGATACACGCGACGAAAAATTGCTTTCCGTCGCGCTCGCTTCCGGAGAATTCTGGCTGAGTATTCAGAAAGAGGACGGAAGTTTTATGGGCGGCAAAAACGTCAACGGCGATGCGCATTCGCCGTTTTCCACGCTGTGGATGATGCGCGCCATGTACGATTGTTACGATGTGACGCATGACGGCCGTTACCTTAACGCGGCAAACCGCGCGTTTACGCTCGCGCTGTCGTATTTCGACGGCGGCAGAATAAAAACAGCCTACGAACTCGAACGCTGCGAAAACTGGCGTCCCGTTTCGTCCGAAAATTACATAGCGTTGCTCGCGTTTTGTTCGTCGTTTCTGACGAACGGCGACGAAAAACTGAAAGCCGCGGGGGAAAAGGTATCGGACTTCTGTCTGTCGCTGATTGATTCCACGACTGGCGGAGTGCTGAACTGCACGCCCGAAACCGCGGCGGCTTCTCAGAGCAATTCCCCGAACATACTCGACCTCGTGTACACCGAGGGCTTCGCGCTGAACGGACTTTACTACGCTTATCGCGCGCTAGGGAACAAGACGGTTCTTATAAAAGCCAAAAAACTGGGCGATTTTTTGTGTTCGATACAGATAAAAAACGCTTCGCCGCTTATCGACGGAGCGTGGAGAGGCATGTACGATCTTAAAAAGGGCGATTACGGCGGGAATATCCACGAGAGCAGTTCCGCGGAAGAAGGCGGCTCGGACTCTGTTTACGCCGGGTGGTGTTCGCTCGTGAACGCCGCGGGCTTGCTTCGGCTCGCCATGTCGTGACTAGTCGCGGCGCGATTTTTTATAGGCTTGCGGCGACATGCCGAACTTGCTTTTGAACGACTTCGAGAACGAGTATAGCGAACTGAAATTCAGTTTTTCGGCGATCTGGCTGCCGTTGAGCTTACCCTCGCGAAGCAACAGCCGCGCCACTTCGAGCTTGCGCGAGCGGTAATAGTCGTTCAGCGTTCGCCCCGTGGTGGAGTGGAATGTCGTGGACAAGTAGCTGTAGTTGTAGTTAAAGACGGTGCCAAGCTCGCTCAGCACCGTCATCGAGTATACGTGAGTGTCGATGTAATTCATGATGCAGTAGCAAAGCTGTTCGTCCGACGAAACGCCGTCCGCGCTCGCCGCCACGGCGTGCCGCTTGAGATCGCGCACGATATAGTAAACGGCTTGCAGGAATATGCAGGACAGCGCGCGCTCGGAGTATTCGTCCTCCGACGACAGCTCGGCAATCGCCTGCGAAACGAGGCTTGCGATTCGGTCGTCGCGGAAAATACGCGTGGTGACGCTCAGCGTGCTCATCACTTCCGCAAGGTCGGCTTTAAGCTCGGGGTCGTCGGTGTTAAAGGCGAAGAAATCGTATTTGAGCGGATTGTCCTTGCTTGTCACGACGTCGTGGAAGTCGCCGGGGAACGAGAAATAAATATCGCCCTTTCCGACGCTTAGCCGCTGGTCGTTGGTTACCACCGCGCCCTCGCCGTCGGTGACGATTGTCAGCTCGAAACAGTCGCCGTGCAGGTGCGTGCCGATAATCGTCGAGGGCGAGCAGAATAGCCGCCCGATTTGGTACAGCTTCACCGCGCCGAACGCGCGCTCGTCGCCGCCGAGATAATTGAAGTCGAGAAAATAATTGCGCTCGGTCATTCCGCCTTGCCCCTCCGTTTGCTTTCTGTCGCGATTATATATCGATTTTCGGCGATTGTCAACAAAAGGGCAAGTATTAGGCTGTAAAAATAAGGGAAAACGAGGAGTTAACTAAAAAAATGACAAATTTTACGCAAGATTATAGCATTTACATCGCGTACCCGGTATGCTACAATTATTGCGAGGATGCGGCGGAGTTTATTCTGCCGCGCAAAAAGAACGAACAAGGAGCGGCAAAGTGATCAGCGACGCATTAAGTACTCAGATGCCAAATTGCAACAAAAAGCGCAGAACGCAAAAGTCGCGCGTGATTTTTATTGTCGTCATGCTGGCGATTCCCGTAATAAACTGGCTGGTTTTCTGGCTGTTCGTCAACGTGCAGACGATCGCGCTCGCGTTCCGCGACGCGCGTACCGACGCGTTTACGTTCAACAACTTTGTCACGTTCTGGAACGACCTCACGACGCCGGTGGGCAACAGCATAGGCGTGGCACTCAAAAACACGTTGATATATTTCGCCGTCGACATGCTGATTAAACTTCCGCTGTCGCTGGTGATTGCGTACTTTATTTATAAGCGCATAAAGGGATACAAGTTCTTCCGCATAGTTTTCTATCTTCCGGCGATCATTTCCGGCGTTGTTATGGTTACGGCTTACACCAAGCTCATCGATCCTAACGGTACGGTCGATTATATAGCGCACCTGTTCGGCGGCGCGATACCGCCGTACGGACTGCTCGGGCACAAGGACACCGCCACCGCCGCGATTGTCGGGTACTATATCTGGACGGGTTTTACCACCAACGTACTTTTGTTCTCGGGCGCGATGTCGAGACTTCCGCTCGAAATTCTGGAGTCGGCGAAACTCGAGGGCTGCGGACCGTGGAAAGAAATCACGAAAATCGTGTTTCCGCTGATCTGGCCGACGGTCACCACTGTGATTATCTTTACGCTGACGGGCATATTCAACGCCGGCGGACCGATACTGCTGTTCGGCGCGGATCAATACGAAACGACAACTATTTCATACTGGATATTCAAGCAGCTTTACGGCGACGGCATACAGGGCGGCACGGGCAACTACAACATAGTTTCCTGCACGGGTCTGTGTTTCACGCTTGTAGGCGTGCCGATAATCATGACGATTCGCTGGCTGCTCGAACGCAGAGAAAGCGCGGAGTACTGATGTGAGGGTTAATTTATGGATAGCAATCTTCCGCTGAAAATCAAATTCAAACGCGACGACGGAGTGGCGGTACTGACCAAGCGCAGCCGCGCAGAAAAGATTCTGTACGCGTTTATGTTCGTCGTGTTCGCAGTGTACGCGCTGACGATAATCTATTCGCTTTTTTATCTTCTCGTCAACTCGTTTCAGGACAGACTGACGTACATAGACAATCTTTCGTCCGGAAAACCCTTCGCGCTTCCCAAAACATTGCGTTTTTCCAACTACAAAGACGCTATCGTCGGTATGGCTATGGTGGACTGGTACGGCAATAAAGTGTATCTTCCGGAAATGTTTTTCAACAGTATCTGGTACTGCGCGATCAATATTGCCGGCACCGTGCTGATGAGTACTTTCACCGGCTACGTTCTCGCGAAATACCGCTTCCGCGGCAGAGGAGTTATTTACACTCTCGCGATTTTCTCGATGACGATTCCGGTAGTCGGAAATGCAGGTGCAATGTATAAACTCGTTGCGGATATGGGCATCTACGACACGCCGCTTTTTGTGATAGTGACCTCGCTCAGCGGCTTCGGCGTAAACTTTCTGATGATGTACGGCTTTTTCAATTCCATTTCATGGAGTTATGCCGAAGCGGTGTTTATCGACGGCGGCGGACACTTCACCGTGTTCTTCAAAATCATGCTACCGCTGGCGTTCATGCCCATGCTGACGATAGCGATCATCTCGTTCATCGGCTGCTGGAACGACTATATGACGGTTCTTCTTTACCTGCCGGATTATCCCACGGTGGCGGCGGGACTGCAACGCAGTAACTTCTTGCGCGAAGGCAACATGCCCGCATTCTTTGCGGGACTCGTGCTGTCCGTCGTGCCGGTAATCGTTGTGTTCTCATGCTGCTCGGACACGATAATGAAAAACTTTACCATGGGCGGCTTGAAAGGTTAATAACGGAGGTAAACTTATGAAAAAATTAGCGTATTTACTGTTTGCGGCGGTCATGGCGTTCACAACTTTAGGCGTGATCGGCTGCAAGCCCAAAACTCCCGCCGATACCGAAAACGTGCTGGAAGTATTCTGTACAGACAAAGGCTACGGCACGAAATGGTGCTCGGATCTTATGGAGCTTTTTCAGCAGCAGGACTGGGTAAAAGAAAAATACCCGAACCTGACCGTGCTTCCGCTTCGCAGCAACGACGTGGAAAACTTCACCGCTTCGCGCATAGACGCCGGCGCGAAGAATAACACGATCGATCTGTTTTTCGACACTTCGCTCGCGTGGGATTACATGGGCGTAGGTCCGTCGGGCGAGGAGCGCTGCGCAGACCTTACCGAAACCGTCTATAACTCGCTCGTTCCCGGCGAGGAGGACAGGGGAGTCAAGGTAATCGACAAGATCTTCGACAGCTATAATAAGGTCAACGCTTACTATGATCCGAACGATCCAACCGCCGATACCAAGTATTACTTTATGTCCTGGGCGGGCGGTATGGAAGGTTTCCTTTACAACAAAGACCTTCTCGACGAAATGGGACTGAAAGCACCCAATACCACGGACGAACTCGAAAAAGTGTGTGCCGCGATTGCTGCGAGAAACGGCGCAAACGACGGCAAGTACAACCTCGGCTACTCGTTCATTCAGTCGAAAGACGCCGATTACTGGGCGTACCTTTTCAATATCTGGTGGGCGCAGTATCAGGGCAAGCAAGGTTTCAACGACTTCTGGAACGGCGTGGACGAAAACCGTATTTCCAAGAATATTTTTACGCAAAAAGGCAGAATCCGCGCGCTCGAAGTTTATGAGAAACTTCTCAAATACGACAAGGGTTATCTCAATCCTTCGTCCGGCACTTACGACTTCAAGACCGCGCAGACCATGTTTCTGAAAGGTAACGGAGTGTTCCATGCCAACGGCGACTGGTTCGACAACGAAATGTCGTCCATTCGCGAAGAAGTGAAAAATCAGCAGGGGATAAGTTACGATATCCGCATGCTCCGCACTCCGGTTGTCAGTTCGATCGTAGAAACTCTCGAAGACAAGAATATGACCGACGAAACGCTGTCGGCGGTAATTACCGCAGTGGACGAAGGCAAGACTTCTTACGAGGGCGTGAGCGCGGCGGACTTCGCGAGAATCAGAGAAGCGCGTTCGATCGTCTACTCGGTAGGAGCGGCACACGTTTCCGCGATTCCGGCTTATGCGGCAGGCAAAGACGTCGCGATGGACTTCCTGCGTTTTATGACGACGGACATTGCCAACGAATCGTATATCCGCAGCACGGGCGGTGCTTCGCTCCCGGTCAAGTACAACGTCGTGGAAAAGAATCCCGAGTTGTTTGCGTCGTTATCCGGCCTGCAAAAATCGCGTCTGGAATACTTTAACAACGGTGCGTTCGAGATCTATACGCTCCCGCAGGAACGCGCGTTCCCGCTGTACCGTTACGGCGGCGTAAAGCCGTTTGTTTCGGGGTCGTATTACGCGACTTTCGGCGCAGAGGGCAACACCAAAACGCCCGCCGACTATCAGCGCGAAACCGAACTCAACTGGACGGACGCCAAATGGACGAAAGCCGTCAACGACGCGGGACTTACCAACTGATCTGCTCGCATTAAGGAGGAAACTTAATCGATGAAAAAAACACTTGCGATTTTATTGTGCCTGACGATGGTATTTTCGGCGGCGGCTTGCTCGCCGAAAACGCCCGACGACGAGAAAGGCGCGGTGGACATCTGGGGCGCGCCTGCGACGGAGAAAATACTCGCGGATAAGCCCGGCGAATACCAAAGCGTGCGCACGGAAGCCGCGGTAAATCTTACCATGGCGAAGAACGAGTACGAAAGCAGTCAGATAATAATGACTCCCGATTACGACGTGAAAAGTTACGACGTGACGGCGGGTGCGCTGACGCACTCGAACGGCACTGATACTATTCCCGCCGGGAACGTAGAGGTTTTCGTCGAAAAATATCTGTCGCTGGGCGTGGTGTACGACACTGCCGGCGGTGCGGTACCCGGAAAATATCCGGATGCGCTTTTGCCGTTTGCGGCAGCGAAATCTCGCGGCGAGAACACAATCGCGAAAAACACGAATCAGGGTTTATATATCACCGTCAAGACCGCCGAAAATCAGGCTGCGGGCGGATATAGCGGCACGATAACGCTGAATATCGACGGAAACGAAACCAAAGTGCCCGTATCCGTGACAGTTGCCGACCTTACCGTCAGCGAAGAAAACCACTTAAAAAGTATATTTCTGTCCGTGCGTCTATACGAGTGCGGCGAACTTGACGGCTCGCAGGATATAATGGATAAATACACGCAGCGTCTTATCGACTACCGACTCTCGCCGCACATTATCGTCACCGATACCAAGCACACTCCCGAGGATATAAAGTACTACGCGGACAAGGCTTACGAGTTTATGAAGAATCCGCGTTGCAGCAATATTTCCATTCCGTATTCCGTCACGTTCCTCGACGGCGAAACGTGTTTCGACCCCGAAATAATGAAGGCTTACGTCCGCGAGTTCGTGAAGAAAAGCGTGGAAGAGAGTTTTGACATGCTGAAAAAGTCCGTTTGCTATATGTCGATAATCGACGAGCCGCAGCTTCTCGGCATGCAGAACCGCGTTGCGGTCGTGGCGCGTTACTACCGCAGCACGGTGGAAACGCTCGCAAGAGAAGTGGAATCGGACACTACAATTCAGAACGCCGAACTCAAAGCGTCGATCGTAAAGTCTATCCGCTCGCTCCGTAACGTAGTGACCTGCGATTATCTCCCGGGTTTTGCGGCAAACATAGACACCTGGTGTCCGCAGGTTCAGTATTACGATACCGAAACTTCGCGCGCCAACTACGCGGATCAGGAAGAGAAGTGGTGGTATACCTGCTCGTCGCCGCGCGTGCCGTATCCCACCTACCACACCGAGGACACGCTGTTGTCCGCCCGCGCACTCAGCTGGATGCAAGCCGAATACGGTGTGACCGGCAACCTGTTCTGGGCGGTCAGCAATTACGCCAACTACAACGGCTCGCGTTACGAGAACATCGAGGATTATTACACGGGCGACGCGCAGCGTTTCGTTACCGTCAACGGCGACGGATACCTGTTCTATCCCGGTGCGCAGTACGGACTCGATAAACCTGTCGCGTCCTTGCGTATCGAGGCACTACGCGACGGCATGGAAGAATACGAACTTCTCTATGCCATGAAGAACCGCTACGCCGAAATCGCGAGTGCCGCTGGACTCGATTTCGATGCGGAAAAAGCGATCTCCGGACTGGGTTCGCTCATCTACAACGGTACAAAAGTCGTCACGACTTCCGCAAAGTTCGCGAGTGCCCGTGCGTCACTGTTCCAGCTTGCCGCATGTGCAGATTCGGATGCGGGAATGTGCATCACCGACTATTCCGACGACAGTTACGGTACGATTACTTACAAAATCTTTATCAAAGACGGATATTCGCTCCGTAATCACGACAAGGACATAACGGAGTTTACCGAGGCGAACGGCGGAAGAATCTACGTTATCCGCACCGCGCTCACGGGCGAAATCAACTCGCTTGCGCTGTCGTTCGAGTGCGGCGGTAAGACTTATCGCTATGATCAGACTTTGGGGGGCAAAGCAACGACTTATGCAGCAGGCACGCTTACCGGCGCGTTCTCGGCGGGTTCGGTCACACCCGAAGTCACCAAGGTTGCGGCAAGCGCAGTAAACGAAAGCCTTACCGGCGATCTCGTGAAGATTGCCGTACCTGCAGCGACCGATAAATCGCAGAGCGTAAAGCTGACCGCAGACTTTATCGAAGAATTCGGTCCGCAGACTTCCCGTGCGGTACTGCATATCTACAACCCCGCAAGCGAGGAAATAAAGTTTAGTATTTCGGTCAAATACTCGAAAAAGACCACACTTATCGACATCGCATCAGTCACGCTTGCACCCGGAATGAACGAAGTCGAGCTTCCGGTCGGCACGATCAACTGGACGGGACTCGGCAAAGCCGAACACGTCATGCTGATCTTCGGCGACACGAAAAACGAGCCGGCGCACACGATTTACTTCGGCGACGCGACCGTGTACAACGCTTAAGGAGGAACTATGAAAAGATTGAAAAAGATTGCGGCACTTGCGCTGAGTCTGTGTTTTATCGTTCCGCTGTGCGGTTGTGCGGGAAAAACCGAAAATACCGAAAACGTCGAATCGAACGTGATTACCGTTGCCGATTTCGAGCAGTGGGCACCGGATTTCCAGTTGATGCGAGTGATGCCGAACTTCGGTAAAGTAACCGAAAATACCGACGCAAACTTCGTAAAATCGGGCAAATCGTCGGCGAAAGTGCAGGTGCTCGGCGGCAAATCCGACGTTAAACTTCCGCTGATGTATTTTCCGACGGTATCTACGTTGTTCGGTTATGACCGCTCGGACTTTTCCAAAGTCGAGAGCGTGGACATGTGGATTTACAATGCAGAGGATAAAGAGATGCGCGTCACGGTGGGACTGTTGTCCGCGATCGCGAATGCCATGGAAGTGGAAACCATGCGCGGCGAAACCTTTACGCTCGCGCCGAACGAGTGGACGAGAGTCAGGTACTATCCCGCTCGCGAAGTATTGTCGATAACCGGCGATCTCAACGCCGTGCCCGGCATTTATCTCGAATTCGATAACCAGAACGCTCGCGAACTCAAAGACGCACCCACGTTGTATATCGACGACGTGACTGTCACCAAGAACCCGAAACTGGAAGAAGTCGAAAACGTAATGAGTTTTAAGGACGGCGTGGTGCTCGATTTCGAGTCGACCTGGCAGAAGTACGCCGTGTACGCAAAGGCGGTCAGTGCGAAGTGCAAAGCGGACGTGGAAGTTGTCAAGACCGCCGACTACGGCGTGACCGGAATGGGCGGCGAGTACGCGCTCCGCGTAGTCACGCACAAGGGCGATCTTTTCGAGGCAAGTTATCCCGCGATTGTTATCCCCGAAAAGATAATGCAGGCTTGTGGCATGAAAGACGTTGCGAAAGACGACTACGGCAAGACTTCGCTGGAATTCGACGTCTACAACGACAGCGACCGCGTGATGCGTTTCTTCGTGGAAGCCGGCTCGAAAACCACCGGCGGGCACTACGCGATGCGCTGTGAAGTGAACGCCAAGAGCAAACTTCACTACAAAGTTTCGTTCTTCGACGTGGAAGAACACAACGCAGGCGGCGTTTCCGATCCGTCTTCGTGGAAAATTTCGTGGGCGGAGTACACCGACCGCGACGATCAGGTATTTTACTTTGACAATTTCAGAATAGTCAAAGAGAAATAAAAATCTAACGGCAAGGCTTATCTTAAATCCTAGGCAAAGAAAAGCCGAGCCAAACGGAGGGAAATTAAAAAGATGAAAAAAAGTAAACTTTTATGCGCTTTGCTTGCGGCGATCATGGTATTCGTACTTGCCGTCGCCTGCACGCCTGCGCCCGAACCCGAGGCGGAAGTCACGCCCGTGGACTTTGCCGACACTGCCGTGACGGTGGAGTACGGCGACGACTATGGTTTCTCGTCCATGCTCAACGTCAAGGGCAGCGACGGCGAAACCTACCGCGCGACCGCGAAAGTCACCACTACCGCAGGCGAAGCGGTGTCGGTGGTTGACGGAAGTTTCCGCGCGACCGATCTTAACGGTTACAAAGTAGTTCTTACCGTCGATATGGGCAAGACCTATACCCGCACGATAACGGTAAACGTTACCCGCTACACGATCGAACTTGAAAACTATAACGAAAACGGTTATCCGCGCGGCGAAGTCGCTGTCCCGACCGCAACCGTGCGCGATAAAGACGGCGCGACCGTGAACGCCGAAATCACCTATACCGTGACGGACAAAGCGGGCAACCCCGTTACCGTCACTGACGGCAAGATCAATGCGCCGAGAGCAACCACCTATACCGTCAGTTACGTTGCGTCGTTTGACGGCAAAGAACTGAAAAAGACGATCGTTCTCGCGGTTGTACGCGACGCTGCGGCAGAGAACGAAATCGAAAGCTATGATTGCGTGGAAGCACTCGACGGAACCCGCGCACTGTGGAGCGACGGCTCGACTACCGAAATCACCTGGCTCGAAAACTTCGAGGGTGAGAGCGGAGTAGTCAAGTTCGACTATTCGGAAAGCGGCGGCGGATGGCCGAGCTTTACGTGGGAACCGCGCCACGAGCTCGATCATTACGCAACCTACGACTATATCGTAGTGCGCGCGTACTTTGCGGACTGCGCCGGCAAGATCACCCGTGCGGTAATGGGCGGCGGCGATTACCACGTCGAGCCTATCGACGCGACCGGGTACGTTCACAACGGCAGTGTCGACACCGGCGATTACCACATGACCTACGACGGCTGGAAGAACTACGTTTATCCGATCCGGAACTTTATCGACGCGTGGAAAACGGGCAACGTGACCTTCGGTCGCTGGCTGATGCACGGCGAGGAGGGCGCGGGTACGCTGTATATCGCCGACATTAAGGCAGCGAAGAAAGCGGACGTCGAAATCACCGTTTCCGGTAAGCAACATCGCGGCGAAGAGATTACGCTTAACGTGAACTCTACCGTTGCGACTACGCTCACCGTGGCAGATCCCGACGGAAATCCTGTCACGCTCGAAGGCGGTAAGTTTATTCCGCAAAAGGCAGGTACTTACTATGCACGCGCGGAATACGACGGCGGCGCGGTTTACGGACTGGGCACGAAAGAAATCGTCGTTACCGCTCCGGAACTTAAAGCGAATGCTTACACGGGCGCAACGGCGAAGGGCAGTACCGTAACCGTACCCGGTGCAAAACTCGTTTCCGAAGGTAATGAACTCGCCGCGACCGATACCGCAAAAAGTGTGACCTACTACGGTACCGCAGTAACTCTTGCCGACGGCAAGACCTTTACCGCGACCTACGCCGGCGAGTACGAAGTGACTTATTCGCTTAACTACGAAGGTAACGATTACGTAGTCGTGCAGACGATAGTTATCGAACGCGATGCGGCGGCTGCGAACGAAATCGAGAGTTTCGACGATCCCAGCGCGATAGAGAACGTTTCCGCGTGCTGGAACGACGGCAACTCCGTCACCAAAACTTACCTTGAAAGTTTCGAGGGCGAAAACAGCGTCGTCAAGCTCGAATACAGCGACAACGGCTGGGGCTGGCCGAGTTTCACCTGGGTGCCGCGTCACGCTCTCGACGATTACGCCGAATACGACTATATCGTAGTCCGCGCGTACTTCACCGATTGCGAGGGTAAAGTGCTCCGCGCGGTAATGGGCGGCGGCGACTACCATATCGAACCTATCGACGCGACCGGTTACGTCCATGACGGAGCGGTCAACAGCGGCGATTATCATTTCGTCTACGGCGGCTGGAAGAACTACGTTTACCCGATCCGGAACTTCATCGACGCGTGGAAAACGGGCAATGTGTCCAACGGTCGTTGGCTGATGGCTGGCGAGAGCGGCAGCGGTGTTCTGTATATCTCTTCGATCTACGCGGCTAAGAAGCAGGACGTGACCGTCACCGGCGGCGATAACGCCAAGGTCGGTGACGAAATCACGCTGAGCGTAACTTCGGGCGAAGTGACCTGCACGCTTACCGTGGTAGATCCCGACGGCAACAAAGTCACCGTTACGGACGGCAAGTTTACCGCGGCAAAAGCCGGCAAATATTACGTCCGTGCCGAATACGTCGGCGAAGGCGTCGCTACTTACGGACTCGGTACGACCGAAATAACCGTGAAAGCACTTGCCGAGTTTAACGCGAACGCGTTTACCGGTACGGCTGTGGTGGGAACGGCAATAACCGTACCCGGAGCGCAGCTTACCGCGGACGGTGCGGCGGTAAAGACCGTCGACACCGCGAAATCGGTTACGTTCGGCGGCACGACGGTTGAACTTACCGACGGTAAAACCTTTACTCCGGCTGCGGCGGGCGATTACGTCGTGACTTATGAAGTAGTTTACGACGGCAATACCTACTCCGTGAATCAGACGATCGCGGTTTCGAGAAAAGCCGCGGCGGCAAACGAAATCGAGAGCTTCGACGATCCGAGCTCGGTGAATAATATCGTTGCCTACTGGAACAGCGGACTTTCCGCGACCAAAACCTGGATGCCGAGTTTCGAGGGCGAAACCAACGTCGTCAAGATCGAATACAGCGAGAACGGCGGCGGTTGGCCCAGCCTTACCTGGACGGCGCGTCACGATCTCGATCATTACGCCGAGTACGACTATATAGTAGTACGTGCGTACTTTGCGGACTGCACCGGCAAGATCACCCGCGCGACCATGGGCGGCGGGGACTACCACATCGAGCCTATCGACGCGACGGGCTACGTTCACGACGGCAGCGTCGACAGCGGCGATTATCACTTCACCTACGACGGCTGGAAGAACTACGTCTATCCGGTAGCGAACTTCATCAACGCGTGGAAAGCGGGCGGCGGAGTCGACAAGTGGCTCATGCACGGCGAGAGCGGCGACGGCGTTTTGTATATTTCGTCGATCTACGCGGCGAAGAAACAGGACGTGACCGTCACCGGCGGCGATAACGCCAAGATCGGCGACGAAATCACGCTGAGCGTAACTTCGGGCGAAGTGACCTGCACGCTTACCGTGGTAGATCCCGACGGCAACAAAGTTACCGTTGCTGACGGCAAATTTACCGCAGCAAAAGCCGGCAAATATTACGTCCGTGCCGAATACGTCGGCGACGGCGTCGCTACTTACGGCTTGGGTACGCTGGAAATCGAAGTAGCGGCGGCTTGAACGCGATAAAACGAACGAAATACTGCTGAAAACGAAACGCACCTTCAGGGTAAATTCCGAGGGTGCGTTTTTAATTTATCGATTTTTTAGTTTGATTAACGGGCGAACGGTTTTTCGCGTTCGATGACCAGCGTGTTCAGACTGTTTTCGGCAAGATCGATCTCGAAAAGGGAAGTACCGAGCAAAACTTTGCAGTGTTTCGCGTCGCCGCGGTTATAGACTACCGCAACGCAGTTCTGATCGGGGTTGATCGCCGCGGTGACTTCCGCGTCGCGCCAGGGCTGAGAATAGCCGATTATGCGCGCGTGTTTACGGATAAACTTCGAGAAGTGACCGATCGCATAGAACGACGGGCGGAAAATAACCTTGCCGTTTTCCACGATCACGGGCGCGTCCGCCATCATGGGGCGGTTGTCGCGGAAATGCGACGGTCCGCGGTTTTCGTCGAGCACGAGGTTCCAGTCGCAGAACGCGTTTGCTCCGCCGTTAAGGTCGCCGATTATGTCGTGCGCGTAGGCGTCGAGGACCTTGTTGTCGTAATCGGACACGGGCTTGTCCTTGCGCATCGCAACGCAAGCCTCGCTGATTATTATGTCCTTGTCCGGGAAACGCTCGCGCGTCATTCGCAGTTCGTCGAAGTAGTCGCCCGAATACCAGTGACAGGCAATGCCGTCGATTTCTTTCGAGAACGCAAACGCGAACGCCGCGCGGTCGAAAACGCGCTCGCGGCAGTGATCGTAAACATAGATTTTCACGCCCAGCGGCTTGACTTCGCGGGCAAGATAGTTTGCGGCAAGATCGAGTTCTTCCTCTTTTTCGTACAGACACGATTCCCACACCTGACGATGACGAAGTTCGTTCTGCACGGTTACGGCGGAAATCCTCACGCCCTTTCCGGCGTAGTCGCGGATAAATGCGGCAACGTATTTCGCCCACAGCGAGTAGTATTCCTTTTTCAGCTTGCCGCCCTGCCACTCGCCGTTGGTTTTAAGGTGCGGCGGAGGCGTCCAGGGCGACGCGAACAGCGTAATGTCCGGGTTCTTTCCGAGCGCGGCTTTCAGAAACGGCAGGGTGTACTGCTCGTCGCGCGCGGTGGAAAAGTTTTTGAGATCGAAGTCGCCGTCCGGGATATACGAGTACGCCGACAGCGAAAAATCGCAGCTGGCGATGCTTACTCGTCCGTAGTTATAGCCGATGCCGTCCTTGCCGAAATACGCTTCGATTATCTCGTCACGCGCTTCTTCCGGAGCGTTCGCCCATACGTAAGCCGCCGACTCGGTGAACGCGCCGCCGAAGCCCTGCACGGTCGAGCGTTGTACGCCGGGATAAAGACGGATAGTGCCGCCCTCGACGTCGCCGGGGTGAAAGCCGCGACTGTCGGATACGGGCAGTACGTCAAGATATTCGACGTCGGTCACGACAGCGGTTTTTTCTAGGTTGCGACCTGTATTGTCGGTTGTATAAACGCTTAACTTCATTATTTTCTCCTTAAAAAGCGGCGTTACGATCGCCGGTATCCGTAGATTCTACCGGAATTGTACAGCCCGTATAACGCGTTCGTCAAGAAAAACCGCGACAAAACGGCGAAATAATCGAAATATAAAGAAACATAATCGCCGGGCGAAGTGTATGTAATTGCCCGATACGGTGCGGCTGACGAGTACGCGGTGAGTATATAGTTATCGCAAGTGCGGGAATTATCCGGGGTAAACGTTGTTGTTCATCTTTCGGTATTCTTTGGGAGTGAGTCCCGTGGCGCGGCGAAAGCAAAGGCTGAAGTACGACTGCGAAGAAAAACCGCAGCCGTAGGCGATGCCGGACAGCGTTTCGCGCGTGGAAGTCAGCCGCAGTTTTGCCTGTTTTATGCGGTAGTCGAGTATAAATTCCTGCGGAGATTTGCCGACGCACGATACGAAAAGCCTGTGAAAATGGTTGGGTGAATAGTTGACCGCGCCGGCAAGAACCGACAGCGTAAGCCGTTCCGCGTAATGCGATTCTATTATCGAGATCGCCTTGTCCGCCGCTTCGCCGTATCGCGGGTTTTCGCCGTCGTCCGCGGCGTTTTTCGCCTTGTCGCGGAGAAGAAGCGCGAAAAGTTCGAGAAGCAACGCGTTTGTCATAAGGTCGCATGGGTTATTGCCTTCGGTTATCAGCCGCCCGACCAGTTTTTCCGTGACGGCGCGGTACTCGTCGGCGTTAATAAAACGGCAGTAGTCGGGAAGCCCGGACAGCAACTCGTAAAACTCGCTGTCCGCCGGCAGGGAAATATGCACGAAATAGCACTTGAATTTCGGCTCGCTGAAACTTGTTTGTCCGGGTTTACGCACGACGAACGTGTTGGGACGAAGCCGGTATTCTTTGTCATCGATAAACGTTTTCCCGCCGCCCGACACGATAAACTCGAGTTCAAAGTCGGGGATTTCGCGTTTTGCCGTAGTTGCCGCGCCGCGAAAGAGTTCCGCCGCGTCGAATATGCCGTAAGCGTTTATATCGCAAATCTTCATTTTCCGCATTGTCCTTATAAATACGATTTAATAAGATTATATACGTTTTTAGCGATATGGTCAAGAATAATCGTAAGATTTTGATAAATGACAGCGCGAAAATTATATATTCCGATAAGATGCGGGCGTATAATTTAATCGAAATAATCCGGGTGGAGGAATCGAATGAAAGTAACCGACGTAAAGACGTTCATCGTCGACTGTTACCGCACGAACTGGGTGTTCGTCAAGGTGTACACCGACGAAGGCATTTCGGGCGTGGGCGAGGGTACGCTCGAATACAAGGAAAAGGCTCTCGAAGGCGCGATCGGGCATATCGGAAGTTATCTTCTGGGCAAGGATCCGCGCGATATAGAGAGGCATTATCACGATATTTACCGCGACGCATACTGGCGCGGCGGCGCGGTGCTTATGAGTGCGCTTTCCGCGGTGGAAACCGCAATGTGGGATATACTCGCTAAGTCCTTGGGCGTGCCGGTTTACCGGTTGCTCGGCGGCAAAGTACGCGACGATTGCCGCATCTACGTCAACGGCTGGTTCGCCGGCGCGAAAACGCCTGCCGAGTTCGCGGAAAAGGCGAAAGAAGCGGTAAAACGCGGCGTGACGGCGATGAAGTGGGATCCGTTCGGCAAGAATTATTTGCAGATTTCCAACCGTGACCTCGATACCGCGCTCGAATGTGTGGCGGCGGTGCGCGAAGCGGCGGGATCGGACGTCGATCTTCTCATCGAAGGACACGGCAGATTCGACGTGCCCACCGGCATAAAGATCGCAAAAGAACTGGAACGGTTCCGTCCCAAATGGTTCGAAGAACCCGTGCCGCCGAATAATCTCGAAGCACTTGCGGCAGTCAGAGAAAAATCGCCCGTACCCATTGCGGCAGGCGAGAGGTTATACACGCGTTTTGATTACAACGAACTTTTCCGCCGTCGTGCCGCCGACTATATTCAGCCCGACGTGAGCCACGCGGGCGGAATAATGGAACTCAAAAAAATCGCGGCGATCGCGGAAGCGAATTATATACCGTTCGCGCCGCACAACCCGTCGGGACCGGTCGCCAACGCCGCAACGCTGCAACTCGCGGCGTGCTGTCCGAACTTCGACGTGCTGGAAATCATGTACTCGGACGTCGACTACCGCAAGTATATCACGAACGAAAACCTCGTGTACGAAAACGGCAGGATAAAGATCGGCGACAAGCCGGGACTTGGGCTGGAACTCAACGAAGAAGAGTGCCTGCGTCACCCGTACGTCGAGCATAATCTTCGCCATTACACGGGCGCGCTGACCGATATCCGCCCGCCCAGAACCGAATTTTATTTTTAAGGAGCAAAAATCCATGAACGGACTTAAAAAAACCGGAAAAATAAAAACTTATCGCTCGGACGAAATTTCGTTTATGAAGTTCGGCATCGGACTGGAAAAACTCGACCGCAACATGTTCGATCACGAGCAGACCTACGAGCCGCTCGCCGATACGGGAGTGAAATACGTTCGCCTGCAATCGGGCTGGCAGCGCACCGAAAAAGAGGAGAGCGTGTACGACTTCGGCTGGCTGGACGAAGTAGTGGACGCGCTCATCTCGCGCGGCATGGTGCCGTGGCTGTGCCTTTGCTACGGCAACGAAATCTATACCGAAGCCGCGAAAAAGCAGTTCGGCGCGGTAGGCGTGCCGCCGATCTTCTCGGACGAGGACAAGGCGGCATGGCGGGAGTACTGCCGTGCCGTTGCCGAGCATTACAAGGGTAAAGTGAGTCTTTACGAAGTGTGGAACGAGCCGGACGGTGTCTGGTGCTGGAAACACGGTCCGTCGGGTACCGAGTACGGCAACTTCGTTATCGAAACCGCCAAGGCGGTCAAAACGGGCGATAGCGGCGCGAGGATTATCGCCGGCTCGATCTATTCGGTCTACCACAGCCCCGCTTGGGTGCACGACGTTTTTGAAACGGGCGCGGGAAAATATATCGACTATATCACTTATCACGAGTATTCTCGCCGCGAACTCGAAGTGCCCAACACCGTGAATTACCTTCGCGCGCTGATAAACCGCTATAACCCGGGAATTAAGATCATTCAGGGCGAGTCGGGCAGCCCGTCCGAGCCGAACGGCAACGGAGCGATGTGCAAGGGCAACTGGTCGCAGGACAAGCAGGCGAAACTTCTTCTCCGCAGGCTGATCGTCGATCTTGACACCGAAGTCGAGTTCACGTCCTGGTTCACCACCGTCGACATGTCCGAGGCTCTCTACGGAGAGAACGGCAACGTCGCAAGTTATCTCGACTACGGCTACTTCGGGATTTTAGGTGCGCAGTTCGACGCCGAGGGAAAGTCGATCGGCACATTTGTGCCGAAAAAGTCCTATTACGCGCTGAAAAACCTCTGCGGATTGTTCGGGCGTGACGGCGCAGTCCCCGCGCTTTTGCCGATTTTCCCCATGGGCGAGCACTACACCGAGCGAGTGTTCGGCTATACCGTCGCGGGCAGGGAACTCGCACACTTCGGATTCCGGAAACCGAACGGCGCGTCGGCGTATTTTTACTATAAACCCGCCGACCTTATGACCGAAACCTACGACGGACTGACTTCGCTCACCGTCGATATGCCGGAGGAAAAAGTACGGCTGGTCGATCCCATGGACGGCTCGGTGTACGAGATACCGGGGGAAATGAAAAAGCGCGACGGCGGCGTGTACGTTCTGGACGAAATACCCGTGCGCGACTATCCGCTCGTACTGACTTTCGGCGACTTTTTCGAAGAGGAATAGAGTATGGAAAGATTTTCTCTGATAACGGGCGCGTGCGTCAATACCGGCGTGGCGATCGTGGAAAAGTTCGCGTCCGAGGGCAGAAACGTTGTCTTTACCGGCAGGAGCGCGGACAAGGTCGCGGAAGCGGAAAAGCGTTACCGCGCGGCGTTCCCCGGCGTGAAGATCGTCGGCAAAACGCTGACTTCGCTCGTCGGCGACACGACCGTGAACGAAGCGGGCGTAAAGGAACTGTTCGCGGATCTGGACGAGGCGGGGATTTTCGTCGATACGCTGGTGCTCAACGCCGCCGATCAGGGGCTGGGAATAAAGATTTTCGAGAATCCGATCACCGACTTTATGCGCGTGATAAATACGAATATGACCTGGAATTACCTCATGGTCGAGGAAGCCGCGCGGCGAATGAAAGATAACGGCGGCGGCAGCGTCGTGTTCGTAAATTCAAACACCGCGTACCGCGTTATTCCCGACCGCATAGCGTATTCGGCGTCCAAGAGCGGACAACTGGGCATGATGCGCGCACTCGCGTTCGATCTCGGCAAGTATAATATCCGCGTCAACGCCGTGCTCCCCGGCATGATCCGCACCGACCGCTGGGTGAAAAACCCCGGGTTTTACGCCCGCGTTCCGTCCCGGTACACGCCTGTCGGCGACGTAGCCGACGGCAGCGACGTAGCCGACGCGGTATGGTATTTCGCGTCCGCCGCCCGCGTCACGACCGGTGCGGAACTCGTCGTCGACGGAGGGAATACGATACAGTTATACCCGATAATACCCGAGGATTAAGGTCGGTAATTCGCATCCGTAACACCAAGGTTATTTTATTATTTGGTTTTAATTTGTGGCAGATAGTTTAGTTATAACGGTGTGGTTTTTGCTTGTGAAAACAAGTATTCGAACATGAAATGATAAACAGGAATTATAACGCGAATTTCCGTTCTGCCGCGTAATTCGGAAAAACGAGCGAACGCAAATGCGTTCGCTCGTTTCGCGGAACTCCATAAATGGAGCAAATAAGCCGACCGATTTTAATCTGCCGACTTATTCGCTTTGGTAAGATACATTTTCTTGTCCGCGCGTGCGATCAGCGACTGTACGTCATCGCTTGCGTCGTACTTGGAGCAACCTATGCTCACGCTTATGGGATAAGCGTAATTTCCGGTTTTATGAATTTGCCCGATGCGTTCGTGAACTTTGTCGCAAATCCCGTTTACGTCCGAATTTTTGTCGAGTTCCTGCAGTACAACGAATTCGTCGCCGCCGTAACGCGCGCAGACGCCGCCCGTTTCCGCGCAGACTTCGCTCAGCGCGTCACCGATTAGTTGCAGCGTTCTGTCGCCCTCGAAATGTCCGTGAGCGTCGTTTATGTCCTTGAACGAGTCGACGTCGAGGAAGAGGAAGTACAGGTCTTTTCCGTCCGACGGTTTCTTTATCTTTTCGGACAGTTCCATGAGAAGTTTTCTTCGGTTATTGATGCCTGTCAGCGGATCCAGGCAAATCTGCGACTGGAGCGAACTGGTGTAGATGAGCAGAAACGATATTGCGGGAGAAGCCGATATGATCGGCAAGTCCTGAAATATCGCTTGCAACGCCGCACAGATTATCGGCGGCAGCGCAAACGACAGCATTGCCGCATAATCCTCTTTGTGCGCGAAATTTTTTCTCGAAATCATGCCGAAAAGATTGATGACCGACGCCGCGGCGACATAACCGTAGCCGAGAACGTATTGCAGGTAAAACGCGGGACCGCGCGTATATTCGCCCGCTTCGTTGAAATAGAAGAACCAGCCGGTGAAAGGAGTGATTATGCAAAGAACGTACAGCGTGACAAGCGGAGTGATGGCGAGTATAAAAAGCAATTTGTTTCTGGTAAGGCGTACTTTCCGGTAGATTTCCGAGAAACACAACCACAGGAACGCCGCCGTTCCCATCGAGGCAAAGTACAGAGAGTTCAGGATATACAGCACGAATTGAGGAGCGTGCCAGAGTTTGCGCGCGGGGCTCCACGCCGCATCGAAAAGATTCATTGCCATCGCAAAAAGTATAGCCGCGACGAAAACCGTCTTTTTCGTGGTGTTGTCCAGTCCCATGCGCATGGCTTTGACAGCCATGATCGCGAGTATGACGGCGCAAAGCAGATTTATTTCACAGAACATCAGACTTTCCATAGTTGAGTTCCGCTCCTTGTCGACGAGATTTTTCCGGCGTGTTGACAAAAGCAGTTTCGGGTGTGCACGAACGCAAAAATTCAGACGCGTCGTGTAAAAACGCAAACATGTTTCATCCGATTTTGCCGTCCGATTTATATAGATTATAATTTACAATCATTACTAATGTCAAGTAAAATAATACTTGAAATTTGATTTTTACGCTTAAAATCACTGATTTTCGCATAAAAAACTTGAAAATCGGTGCATATAGTGCTATAATGTGAACGACAAGACAATTGTGAAACGGATTTTGAGGAAAGAAACGATGAAAAAGAAATTTTTTGCATTGATGATATCGCTGGTTGCCTTCGCGGCGGCTGTCGCGATAGGTTGCGACGAAGTGCCTTCGGGTGGGAATACGGACGGAAACGACGAGCACGTCCACGAGTTTACCGAAGAGGTAGCGACGGACGAGTATCTCGCTTCGCCCGCAACGTGCAACGAGTCCGCAAAGTATTACTATTCATGCAAGTGCGGCGAAAAATCGGAAAGCACGTTCTATTTCGGACCTGTTCTGGAACACAAGTTCGCGAAAGAATGGAGCCGCGATAAATATCATCACTGGCACGAGATCATCTGTGACGAAAGCCATAAAAACGCGTTTGCGCACACGCCGCATTATTTCACGGACGGCGAGTGCGTGGAGTGCGGACAGAAAGACGAGCGCAGTGCCGCCTATATTTACGAAAACGGCGGTTATACCGTGGCGGGACTCGGCGACTACGCGATCAACGGCGATTATAACGTCGTCATACCCGAAACTTACGATGACGGCGAACACGGCGAAGCACCAGTAAAAGCGATAGGCGTGTCGGCTTTCGAGAATTTCCCGATCACGAGGCTTTCGCTGCCGTCGTCGCTCACGGAAATACGCGCCCGCGCGTTTAACGACTGCGGCGAGATCGGCGAAATCGTCATTCCCGCCGGCGTGACTTCTATCGGAAAGGACGCGTTCTCCGGCGTGAGGTGCTCGTCGTTTACCGGGCCTGCGTTCGCGCTCGGATTCTTCGATTGCCGGAATATGTGCGTCGTAAATATCACGGCGGGCGAAGTATTGCCCGCGCGTGCTTTCAAGGACTGCGTGGATTTAAGAAGCGTGACGATCGGCGACAGCGTGAAGGTAATCGGCGACGAGGCATTCTGTATGTGCACCGGTCTGACCGAAATCGATCTTGGCAGCGTGAAAAAAATAGGCAGTTACGCTTTTGAGGGTTGTGACGCAATGAGTTCGATCGACCTCGGGAAAGTAAAAGAAATCGGCGACAGCGCGCTGTCTGGGTGCAGACTGCTTTCGTCCGTCGACCTTTCGGCGGCGGTTTCCGTCGGTAAAACCCCTTTCTCCGGTTGCAATAATATTTCCGTCGTCAAGCTGGGGAATAACCTTAAATCGATAGGCGACAGTGCGTTTTACGCGCTCGATAAAGTGACTGCGCTTAATTTACCCGCGTCGCTGGAAACGATAGGCACGTATGCGTTTGCGGACATGAGCGCGCTGACTTCCGCAACCCTTGCGGGCGTTGCGATTATTCCGCAGGGCGCGTTTCAGGGTTGCGTAAACCTCACGGCGGTTACGTTCGGCGAGAGATTGACCGAAATAGGCGAAAGCGCGTTTTCCCGTTGCGAAAAACTCGGCACGTTGAATTTTCCCGCGTCGCTGATTAAGATCGGGAATTTCGCGTTTTCGCGTTGCGACGGTCTTTCCGCAGTCGATTTCCCCGCCGGCGTGACGGAGATCGGCGAGTACGCGTTCAGCGAATGTGCGGGAATTACCGCCGCGACTTTCCGCGGAAAAATCAGATCGCTCGGCGAGTGCGCGTTTGCCGGTACTTCGATCGACAAAATCGAAATCGACGGCGACGACCTGACGACTGGTTACCGCGTGTTTGAAGGTGCGCCGCTGAAAGAAGTCACGCTTCGCGGCAATATAAAAACGCTTATGCCCGACGCGTTCGGTGATCAGGTGGAAATCGCGGATATTCCGCTGTCTATTGCAAGTTCGTTCCCCAGAGAAAAACTTAAAAAAGTAACTTTAAGAGGATCGGGAGCGGTGCCCGCGGGGTTATTCAATATCGACGGCTCGCCGCTTGCGTCGCTTACTCTTGACGGCGTGACCGAAATAGGGCACAATGCTTTCAACGGTTGTCCGCTCACCGAAATAGATTTTGGCGATGCGTTGCGAATTATTCAAAGTTACGCGTTTACAAGGAGTACCGATCTCAAAAACCTGATTTTGCCCGACAGCGTGGAAACGATCGATTCTTACGCGTTCAGCGGACGTTTCGAGAGGGTGTACGTTCCGGCTACTGCAGACTTGGAATCTCTTGCGTTTGCGGATTGCAGTGCCGATTACGCCACTGCACCAGCCGCGGCTTTCAACGGATTTACCGTAAAGCACGCGACCGTAAACGACGGCGGCGAGATCAAGTCGGGATATTTTACGAGGCAGCCTTTGCTCGAAACGGTTTCGCTGCCGAAAACCACGGTGATCGGCGACGACGCGTTCCGTTATTGCGAAAACCTCGTTTCGGTCGATATGCCGGCGGTGAAAACGATAGGCGAGTACACGTTCTCGGAGTGCGGCTCGCTGAAAACGATCACATTGCCGGAGAGCGTCGAAAACATCGGTCAACGTGCGTTTTACGGAAGCAAGGCGTTGGAGGACGTCACTTTCGCCACGCTGAGAATGACCGTCGGAGAGTACGCTTTCGCAGAACTCGAGAACCTGAAAACCGTACACGCGCCCGACGTTCTCGGCTGGATGAGTTTCGGTTTCGGCAAATATACTTTCTCTTCGTATGATCTGTACGTAGGCGACGCGCTCGTCACCGACGTGGTCGTTCCCGACGACGTAAACGAAATAGGCGAGCACGCGTTTGCACGTTGTACGAGCATAAAGACGGTCGACACCGGGCGGCAAGTGACGATAATCGCCGCACACGCGTTCGACGGTTGCACCGCGCTTACCGACGTAAATATCGGTATCAGCGTCATGACGATAGGCGACGCGGCTTTTGCCGGCTGTGCCGTGACCGAATATGCGATCCCCGCTTCCGTGACGAGTATCGGCGACGGCGTGTTCCACCTGAACGAGCGTCTTGCCGAGTTTACAGTGGATAAGAATAACATTCAATATATCGCCTACAACGGCGACCTTTATGACAAATTCAGCGGATTACTGGTGCGCTATGCGGTTGCAAAGCCGGATACCGTGTTCAGATCGCCGAGTTTCATGAAATCGGTTGCATCGGGCGCGTTCCGTCATGCAAAAAACCTTGTTTCCATTACGCTCGGCGGAAGTGTGGCGAGCATCGGCGATTGTGCCTTCGGCAACTGCGCCGCGCTGAACGACGTCACGATTTTATGTACGAGCGTGAATATTAACGGCGACGTGTTCTGGACCTCACATCCCGAGACGTTGTCCGTTCCCGCAGGCGCGGTCGGAATAGTGCCGTACGGGGTTAAAAACCTGACGGTGAACGGCGGCGAAACGTTGGCGGCAAAGGCGTTCGCGTTCAACGAAACGCTCGAGCGCGTTACGATCAGTGACGGCGTAAAGACGATCGGCGACGAGGCTTTCCGTAATTGTCCGCGGCTTACGTCCGTGACGCTTGCGGACTCGGTGACGACGATCGGGGCGAGCGCGTTCCACTACGCCGTTGCGCTGACCGCCCTCACCGTGCCCGGCAAAGTGACGGCAATCGGCGCGGGTGCTTTCCTGGGCACCGCGCTCACCGAACTTAACTTTGCCGATCCTGCCGGCTGGTTCGGCGGCGAAACGGCGGTAGACGAAGCGACGCTTTCCGATCCCGCGAGTGCCGCCGAGTTGTTAAAGTCGTCGAACGCGGCGTTTACCAAAAGTCCCGCTGCCGGCGAGTGATCGCATTTAATTGAATACAAAAAGACCGTCGTCGTTATCTATGCGACGCCGTTTTTTTTCTATACGCTTGCGCGTTTTTTACACGGCGAATTTCAGTATAAAAATCGCGGCGGCGAGCACGATCGCGATCACGCGCTTTACCGTCGGTTTTTCGCGAAAAATCACCGTGCCGGCAACGAACGACGCGAGCAGCGTGACCACCGCGATCGCCGGGAACAGTATCGAACCCTGCGACTTCGACGCGAGCAAAAACGTCGTGAACGCGCTTGCCGCCGTGGTGAAACCCGCCAGCCCGCCTAACACAGCCGTTTTCGGCGTTTTGGACTTCGTTGCAACTTTTTCTTGCGTTTGTCCGCCGTTTTTATCTTGTGCCGTTTCGTCCGCAGGAAAACTTCCGGCGTTATTTCCGGCGATTGCCGTGAGCGGTGCGGCTTTGCGTTTTTCGGCAACGATGCCGTACAGGAAAACTCCGCCGAACACCGGCACCGCCACGACGTAGGAAAACGCGGTAAACCACGCGCCGCCGCCTGCCCCGTGCTTGTTTGCCAGCGTGATCGTGACCGAACACACGGCGTTGAACAGCAGGGTGAGGAACGAGAAAATCAGCCATTTTTTCTTGTGCGGATAGTCGCGATCGGGTTTTTCGGCGTTCATCACGACCAGCGCGGCGACGGCAAGACAGATTCCGACGGCTTTCAATGCGGTGAATGGTTCGCCGTCCACGAACACGCACCACACCGTGACGGGGACTAGCGAGCATTGCGCGATCGCGCTCGTGATACCCATGGGACCGAGCGCAAGCGCGGTATAGCCGGTGCGCGTCGCCGCCGTCATCGCCGCACCGTAAATCACGCCGCAGAGCATGGTAAGCGGAGTAATTTCTTCGCCCGTCATGACCGCCGCAAGCACGAAAACCGCAAGCGGCACCAGCGCGCGGACGAAGTTAAAAAGCGCGACTTTGCCGCCGATGCGCGTATTGAATTTGGTGGAAACGCTCGCCGTCGAGTTGCAGAGCGCGACGAGCAAAAATGCGAAATATATCATTATGGGATTCTCTTGAGGTATTTCTTTGTTCATTATAAATCGCGCGCACGGCTTTTACAACCTGCGCCGCGATAAATCGGGTGGACTATTCCGTCAAAATGGTTGACCTGAATCCGCATTTAGGCTAAAATATACCGGTAGCCGTGCCGCGCACGGAAAGCGTGTTTGCGGTGCGGGAGCAATGACAAGAAAAAGGAGCGGAATATGTTTTTCGAGCGGGCGGATTTTGCCGCAAACATAGTCACGGCGGGGCGCATGACCTGGGAAAGCCGTAAAATCGTCGTGAAAGCGCGGCCGTATCACGCGCTGTCGCTTCGGCTGGTGGGCGAAGGCAAGATAAAAATGGACGACGGAACTTACGACCTTCACGCGGGCGAAGTGCTGTTCGTGCCGGCGAACAAAGAATACGAGGCGGACTATTCCGCTACCGAAATTCTCGTGTTTCACTTCACCGCAGAAATAGACGGCGAGTGGGTAAAACCCGCGATTTTCCGCGGCTCGGAAAAGATTGCCGAACTTTTTGCCGGCGCGGTGACGGCGTTCGGCGGAAAAGAACCGGGGTATAAAATGCATGCGACCGCAAGATTTTACGAAGTGCTGTCGCTTCTGTGTCGCACGGGAGGAGAGGGCGATGCCGCGCTTATGCATGCGACTTCGTTCATCGGCGAAAACTTCCGCGATCCGGAACTGAAAATCGAGGACGTGTGCAGGGCGGTGGGCGTCAGCGAGTCGACGCTGCGGCGCAGGTTTTACGACCGATTTAACCTTTCGCCCGTCGATTACATAATAGAATTGCGGCTGGACTACGCCCGCGACGAAATCGCGGTTTTCGGGCGTTCGGTCACCGAAGCCGCCGAAGCCGCCGGTTTCACCGATCCCAAATATTTCTCCCGACTTATGAAAAAACGCCGCGGCGTTTCCCCGTCCGAACTCCGGATTAAAGTAGTGTAGGAACGAAACGACCGAATATCTTTATCGTTAGTAAAAACCGCGTTTTTTATTGCAAAAATATACTTAAAATCAAAACGAGTAAGTTTTTTCGACGACGAAAAAATTGACATAGGAACAAAATTTTATTATAATATATATCGTAATAACTTTATTTGAATAAAATCGACGGAAAATCGCGATTTGCCGACGGTTTAATGCCCGGGAAAAGGAACAGCCGCCCATGAAACTTATGCAAGACTTATCGCTTAACAAAAAACTCGGAGAAAAATTTTCCGAAGCGTTTTCTTCCGTGCTTCCGATCACGGTTATAGTGCTTATATTGTCGATAACGTTCGTACCGCTCGAACCCGGTCCGATCGTGCTTTTCATGTTCGGCGCGTTGTTGCTTATTTTCGGCATGGCGCTGTTTACGCTGGGCGTCGACATGTCGATGATGCCCATGGGCGACGGCATCGGCTCGTCGATGGCGAGGGTAAAAAACAAACTTATCCCCGCCGTGCTGTGTCTTGTTCTCGGCATACTCGTGACGATCGCGGAACCCGATCTCATCGTGCTCGCTACGCAACTTACCGGTATTCCGAACATGACGATAATTCTGTCGGTCGCGATAGGCGTAGGCGTGTTTATGCTGTTGTCGCTATTGCGCACCGCGCTCAAAATACCGCTTTCGTACACGCTCATAGTCTTTTATGGCATTGTGTTCGCGCTCACGGCGGTCGTCGCCGCGATTAACCCGAGTTTTATCCCGGTATCGTTCGACTCGGGCGGCGTAACCACCGGTCCCATCACCGTGCCGTTCATCATGGCGCTGGGCATAGGTCTTGCGTCGCTCGGCGGCAGCCGCGGCTCGCAGTCCGACAGTTTCGGTATGGTCGCCATGTGCAGTATCGGTCCGATCATCGCCGTTTTGGTGCTGGGCATCGTCAAAAAGGACGTGACGATCGTTCCCGAAACCACGCCGGTGCCCGACATCGTGACCGTCAAGGACGCGGCGGTCGAGTTCCTCACCAGATCGCCCGGTTACTTCAAGGAAGTCGTCGTCGCGCTCGCGCCCATCGCGCTCATGTTTTTGCTGTTCGAACTCGTCACGAAAAGATTCAAAAAACACCAGTTGATCCGTATCATCGCGGGCTTTGTCTATACGTACCTCGGCTTGGTACTTTTCCTTACCGGAGTGAACGTCGGCTTTATGCCCGTCGGTCACCTTATCGGCGTCAAACTTGCGGGCAGCGCGTATAAATGGTTGCTTATCCCCGTCGGCATGGTCGTCGGTTACTTTATCGTCGCCGCCGAACCTGCCGTCCACGTCCTGAAAAAACAGGTCGAAGAAGTCAGCAACGGTTCGATTTCCCAGCGTTCGATAGGTATCGCGCTGTCCGTCGGCGTATGCGTGTCCGTCGGCATCGCAATGCTCCGTATTCTCACCGGTATTTCGATACTCTGGTTCCTGATCCCCGGCTATGCGATCGCGCTCGGCATGTCGTTCTTCGTTCCGCAGATCTACACGGGCGTGGCGTTCGATGCCGGCGGAGTCGCCAGCGGACCGATGACCGCGACGTTTCTGCTGCCGCTCGCCATGGGCGCGTGCACCGCGCTGGGCGGCAATATCCTGAGCGACGCTTTCGGCATAGTCGCAATGGTCGCGATGACTCCGCTCGTCACGATTCAGCTTCTCGGCTTTTACGCCGTGGTCAAGAAAAAGATCGCCGGGCGTAACTACGAAAACGCACTCGGCAAGACCGACGATTGTATCGTGTACTTCGATTAAGGAGGCGGCAATATGACCGACGAAATTAAAAAAACGAACGCCGCGCAAGAAACGCAAACGACGAACGCCGGCGCAAACGAAGAAGCCTCCGCCGCTGCGGGAACCGCCGCGAAAGAGAATATCGCATTGTCCGAAGCCGGATCGGCAAAAACGAAAAAACCGGAAAAAGAAAACCGCGCTTTCGAAAAGATTCAGGACATAATGATGTCTACCGTGCGAGGACGCGGCGGAAAAACCAAAAAGAACGAGAACGAAACGCCTGAGCCGCCCGCCGCGCCGCGCATGCTCGTTGCGGTAGTCGAACGCGGCAAAAGCGTCAGGTTCCGCGAAATACTGCAAAAGAACGGCATATTTTTATCCGAAGTTTGCATGGGTAACGGCACGGCGAGTTCGGACATACTCGACATACTGGGCTTGGAAAGCACCGAAAAGGACGTCGTAATCAGTATGACCGACTCGGGCGCGGCTGCCGCAATGATGAATAAGTTGTCCGACCAGCTCGCCGGCAACTTCGGCAGCAAGGGCATTGTGTTCAGCATGCGCCTGTCCGCAGCGCCGAATATCCTCATAAAGGCACTCGAACTCAAATCCGGCAAAACGCCGCAGGAGGCAAAAAAGAAAATGACCGACGCTTACACTCTCATACTTATTACGGTAAATCAGGGCTATGCCGACGAAGTGGTTGCCACCGCGAAAAAGGGCGGGGCGAGAGGCGGCACGCTTATCCGCGCACGTCAGACGTCCAACGAGGACACCGACAGTTTGTTCAACGCAAGTTTCACGTCCGAGCGCGACGTCGTGGCGATTCTGGCTCCCAAAGACAAACGCGCCGACATCATGAATGCGCTCAATGCCGAGCACGGCGTGCGCAGCGAAGCAAATGCAGTTGTTATCGCGCTTCCCGTCGAAAGCATCGCTAAACTTTCGTGATAATATTACTGATTTTTATATCAGTATAATTAACGCGTCAAATTCCGGATACGCGCTTGACAACGTGCAAAGTCGATAGTAAAATATAGTCAATAATATTCGGAGGAACAGAATAATGAAAAAATTAAAAGGTCTTGTGTGCCTTGCCCTTTCCGCAGTGATGGTATTCACGCTCGCGGCTTGCGGCAGCACGTTCGACGGCAACTACAAAGAAGTCACCGGCGAAGAGTATAACACTACGGTAGCCGACGCACAGGTTGCTTTTAAGAGCGGGATCAACGGCTTGCTCGACGGCAAGACGACCTCGGGAAGCAAGGACGTTCGCCTCGCCGCCGCAAACGAAGCGGAAGTTTCCGGCGCGAAAGCCGAACTTAAAATCAACCTCGAGTACAAGGAATCCGGCGGCAAAAAAGTCAGATACGATGCCAAGACGTCCGAAGAGATTTGCGTCAACAACGACAAACTCGAAATGGCGGCAAAGAGCGAAGTAAAAATCAAGAGCACTATCAAAGAAACGATCGACAGCACCCTTAAATCGGAGGTTTATTCCAAAGACGGCAACCTTTATCTCAACGTAAAAGCAGAGAACAAGGGTTTTAAGGCGACCGATCCGATGGACTCCAAACTGAAAGTTACCACCGCGTTTACCGGCGCGCTCAGCGTCAGCGTCAAAAACATAGTGAATTTCGGCATGCTTACCGAATTTGCCGGCGAAATCGTTATGGAATCGGCAGAAGCGTTGCGCGAAGCGGGCGTCAAAGTCTACATGGACAAGACGGACGACATGACCAAAATCAAGTATGCCGTCGATAAAGACGCTTACGCAAAACTCGGCATAGGCGATCGCAAAGCGGAACTGGAACTCAAAGAATACTACGTTATCGTCGTCCTCGACAACAACAAGGGACTTGTCGGCGTAAAAGTTAAATGCGACGTCAAGGCTACCCGCAACGAAAAAGAAATTACCACCACCAAAGTGGAAGGCTCCGTCGAAAAGACCGACAAGGGCGTTAAGTTCCCCTCGTTCGACAAATACGAAGAAGCGACGCTCGAAAACGTCACGACCACCGCAAAGGGTATAGTCGATTTCTTCCTTACCATTGCACAGAGCACCGGCGACTTGTTTGAATAAGATTTTGTAACCGCTATTAAACAGTACGATAAAACCCGTAACCGCCAGGTTACGGGTTTTCGTTTACACACGGGAGATTATAAGGATAATAACTTGTTTCATGCGGGGGATTCCACGTCGCATTGATATTGCCCGAAACAGCGGGGCAATATCAATGCTCCTCTGAATGACGGTTAAAAACGGAAACTGTGCGTTAAATTTTAAAATCGAACGAGCAGCCTGACTGTTCCCTCGTCACCCTGAGCGCGAAGCGCGTGAGGATCCCCGACACGGAACCGCTGTTCCGACCGGTTATGACGACTTATCGCGGCGATACCCGAAAAAACCGTTGACAAACTGGCGGCGATAGTGTTACAATAACGATATCAAGAATATCCGTTGTTTCGGTTTACGGATCTACGCTTAAGAGATAGAGAGTCGCGGAGATCGGCAAAACGCGTGTTTTGTCGTGCCGCGATTTTTTTGCGTCTTATTCGCCGGAAAATCCGGAAACCCGGGGATAATACTTACGGAGGCAGTAATGGCAAAAATCATAGTAATCGGCGGCGGCGTAATCGGCTGTGCGGTCGCGCGCGAACTCACGGCTTATGACGCGTGCGTCACCGTGATCGAACGCAACGACGACGTGGCAACCGGCACGAGCAAAGCGAACTCGGGCATCGTACACGCCGGTTTCGACGCGCACACCGGCACGCTGAAAGCAAAGTTCAACGTCGAGGGCGCGCGCCTTATGGAGAGCGAAGCCAAAACGCTGGACTTTCCGTTCAGGCGAAACGGCGCGTTCGTCCTTAACTTCGACGCCGCGGACAACGCGAAACTCGAAGAACTCAAAGCGCAGGGCGAAGCGAACGGCATCGAAGGCTTGAAGATTATGACGGGCGACGAAGTCCGCGAGATGGAACCCGAGGTTTCGGGCGAAGTCGTTTCCGCGCTTTACGCGCCTTCTTCCGGCATAGTAGGTCCTTACGAAATGACGATTGCCTACGCCGAGAATGCCGCGAAAAACGGCGCGAAGTTTGTGTTTGGCGCGCTTGTCGAACGCGTGGAAAAGACAGGCAACGGCTTTAAGGTAATAACGAGCGACGGTGAGTACGAGTGCGACGCGGTGGTCAACTGTGCGGGCGTGCATTCCGACGACGTGAACAACACGATCTGCGCGGAAAAGGAGCAAATCATCGGCAGAAAAGGCGAGTACATGCTGCTCGACAAGAGTCAGGGTTATCTTACCTACGCTACGTTGTTCCAGCTCCCCACCGCAATGGGCAAGGGTGTTCTGGTTTCGCCCACCGTTCACGGCAATATCATCGTGGGACCTACCGCGCTGGACGTTCCCGATAAGGACGACGTTGACACCACGGTCGAAGGACTTAATTCCGCGTGGAACCGGGCGTCGAAATCGGTTCCGTCGCTTAACCGCAGAATGATTATCACGCAGTTTTCGGGCGTGCGCGCGCACAATCCGAAAAACGACTTCATCGTGGGAGAGTCGAGCGTCAGGGGCTTTTTCAACGCCATCGGCATCGAGTCCCCGGGGCTTACTTCCGCGCCCGCGATCGGCAAATACCTCGCCGCGGAAGTCGCAAAAAGACTTAACCTCGGCAAAAACGCCGCGTTCGATCCTACACGCGCCGGCATCAAAGCGTTTTCGTCCATGACCGACCGCGAAAGAGAAGAGGCGATCGCGAAAAACCCGCTTTACGGCAAGGTCGTTTGCCGCTGTGAAGTCGTGACCGAGGGCGAAATAGTAGACGCTATTCACCGCACGCCCGGAGCCGTCGACCTCGACGGACTCAAGCGCCGCACCCGAGCGGGCATGGGCAGATGCCAGGCAGGCTTCTGCACCCCGCGTCTTATGGAAATCCTCGCCCGCGAAACGGGCAGGGACTTAACCGAAATTTCCAAGAAGGGCAAAGGTTCGGAAATAGTGGTCGGCAGGACCGGCGAAGCGTTCAAGCCCGCGGAGGAGAAGTAATATGAAACGCAATATAGTGATTATCGGCGGCGGACCTGCGGGACTTGCCGCGGCAATAGGAGCCTACGACGCGGGCGAGCGCGACATTCTGATACTCGAACGCGAGCAGAACCTGGGCGGCATACTCAATCAGTGCATACACAACGGTTTCGGACTTCACACGTTCAAGGAAGAACTCACCGGCCCGGAGTACGCGTCCAGATTTATCGAGGAAGTCAAAAAACGCGGTATCGAATACAAGACCGGCACGACGGTCATCCGCTTCGGCGCGGACAAGCGCGTGACGGCGGTCAACGATACCGACGGACTCATCAATATCGACGCGCGTGCGGTTATCCTCGCGTGCGGATGCAGAGAGCGTCCGAGAGGCGCGATCAATATCGCCGGCAGCCGCGTGGCGGGTATTTTCTCGGCAGGTACCGCGCAGAAACTCGTCAATATGGAAGGCTATATGCCCGGTCGAGAAGTCGTTATCCTCGGCAGCGGCGACATCGGGCTTATCATGGCGCGCCGCATGACGTTCGAGGGCGCGAAGGTAAAGGCGGTAGTCGAACTCATGCCGTACTCGAGCGGTCTTAACCGTAATATCGTGCAGTGTCTGAACGACTTCGATATTCCGCTCAGATTCTCGCATACCGTCGTCGACATCAAGGGCGAGGGCAGAGTGAGCAGCGTGGTTATCGCGCCCGTGGACGAGAAACTCCGCCCCGTGATGGACAAAGCCGAGGAAATCAAGTGCGACTGCTTGTTGCTGTCGGTAGGCTTGCTCCCCGAAAACGAACTTGCCAAGCAGGCGGGCGTGGAACTTTCCCGCGTTACCGGCGGCGCGGAAGTGGGCGAAAACATGATGACCAATCTCGACGGCGTGTTCGAGTGCGGCAACGTCCTGCACGTTCACGATCTCGTGGACTTTGTGTCCGAAGAGGCGAAACACGCGGGCGAGTGCGCGGCGGAGTACGTGCGTGACGGCAAAGCCGCGACGCACGACAAAGTGCACGTCGAAACCTACGGCGGAGTGCGTTACACCGTTCCGCAGTACTTTATTAAAGACGGCGACGATTCGCCCGTGAATATCAGGATGCGCGTTGCCAACGTGTTCAGAAAGGTGCGCATCAGCGTCACCGCCGACGGCGAAGAAGTCGCGGGCAAGAACAAGCAGATCGTGACGCCCGGCGAAATGGAAACAGTTATGCTTGACGAGGCGGCGGTCGGGAAAATCAAGAACGCCGCAGTGGTCCGCGTGGGACTGGAGGAGAGATAACGATGCGAGAAATGATTTGTATTTGCTGTCCTATGGGTTGCAGATTATCGGTAGAAAAGACCGCCGACGGGTATTCCGTCACCGGCAACGCCTGCCCGCGCGGCAAGGCTTACGCCGTCGACGAGATGACCGCGCCCAAGCGCATGGTTACTTCGTCCGTCCCGGTAGAAAACGGGAATTACAAGACCGTTTCGGTCAAGACTTCCGTTTCGATCCCCAAAGAACTGATTTTCGAGAGCCTTGCGACGCTTAGCGGCATAAGTCTTGCCGCACCCGTAAAAATCGGCGACACGGTGGTCAAAAACGTGCTCGGCACCGGCGCGGATTTCGTCGCGACGAGAAACGTCGACAAGGCGTAAACAATTCGCTTTATCCCACGGACGAGTATTTAAGGAGTGAAGACCGCATAGGGGCGTAGTTTGCGTTCCCGTGCGGCGAGGTTAAGAGTATAGAAGAAGCAGTATCTTTGCGGATAGATAAAGAAGAAGTATGATTATCCGCATAAGCCGCGTAGGGATCGTCCGCCCGCGCGGTTTTTTTATGCCCGCGGCGTCCGTTTTCCTTTGTCGTGACAGCAGACGTGAGACAAACCTGTGTTAAAACGAATTGAGCGAATTTATTGTTAAGGCGAAAGTTTTGCGAAAAGCCGCGGGGAAAAGTCGGTTTCGTGAAACGTCTTATAAAGTTGCGAGGGCGAAGAAAATCGGACATTGACAAAAGTACAAAGTCGTGTTATCATATAATCAATAAACGTATGTTGTGTTGCGGCTAATATTTATATGTGAGTGGTGGTGAAAATTGACTAACAAAACGAAATCGCAGGTTCGTCTGATAGCGGCGGTACTGTGTGCGGTGCTGGCTGTGGCGGCTGCTTCGGCGGCGATCGCGATACTTTGCAACGCGGCTGAAGTGCGGCGAATAAAGAGTGAAACGTTCACACTCGCAGACATAGCGGGTGAAGAAACGGCGAAGATAGACGGCGTGG